>CANQNL010000006.1 GCA_947625215.1 uncultured Bacilli bacterium
ATAATATACTTAGAGTAAACTAGGTAAGGAGAAAAATGTATGAGCGAAAGACAAAAAAGAAATATAATAATAGGAACACTTTGCGGAGTACTATTATTAATGGCTGTAGGGTATGCAGCATTTAATACACTTTTAACTATAAATGGAACAACAAGTATAACTAGTAACTGGGATATAAAGATAACTAATATTACTAGTAAAGGTATAATAGGAAAAGCATCTGATGAAGAATCACAGGTAGTAGATGACCTATCAGCTACCTTTAAAGCAAATTTAGTATCACCAGGAGATTCTATAACCTATGATATAACTGTCGAAAATAAAGGAAATATAAATGCTGAGTTAAGTAGTATAAGTATGAGTGAAAACACTAATGACAGTATAAAAATAGAAACAAGTGGGATAACCGATGGGGATAAACTAAATGCCGGTAGTACGGCAACCTTAAGTGTAAAAATCACATATAGTGATGAAGTAACAAAGCAACCTGATAATTTAAAAGCTGAAGTAACTATAACTTTAAATTATGTAGAAGAAGGAATGAAAAAAGATGCAACAGCTCCAGAAGTATCAGTAACATCAGTAACTTCTGGCTGCAGTGCAACATCAATTAATTATACAATAACCGAAAAAGATTCAACTGTTGATACGGTTAATATATATTACAAAAAAACAAATGATGGTGCGTGGACTTCAGTGGGAACAGGAAGTTGTAAATCAGGTGAATGTAATTATTCATATAATTTAAGTGTATCAGATAATGATTCAAGGGAATGGAAAGTAGAAGCTATAAATTCAGATGGTCTAATAGGAAGCGGAAGTAAAGAGGCATCTTATTCTTGTTATACTGGTTGTTTTGTAGCCGGAACTCTAGTACCAACACCAAATGGATATAAAAAGATAGAAGATTTACATTTAGGAGATAAAGTATATTCATATAATTTAAATACACAAAAATTAGAAGAAAAAGAAATATTAAAAGAATATTCACAAGGTACAGGAAAGTTAGTAACAATAAATTATGAAAAAATAAATAAAATACAATATGCCCCAGCATATAGAAAAAACAATATAGGAAATTATTATAATAGGGCATCAGAATCTGAAAATAAAACAGAAATTAAAAGTACATTAATTCATCCATATTATGTCATAAATAAAGGATGGACAAAGGCAAAAGACTTAAAAGTAGGAGATAGAATATTAACAATAGATGGAAATGAAGCAGTAATAACAAGGATAGATATTAATGCAGTAGCAGACACCGAAGTATATAATTTCTTAATTGAAGATAATCACGATTTCTATGTTGGTATTGATGGATTACTTGTTCATAATAGTATTACTGGTGGCAACGATAAGTAATAAAAAATAGTAAAATTAAACTCAGAAAGGAAGTATTATATGAGCGAAAAGAAAAAAAGAAATATAATAATATGTACGTTATGCGGAGTACTATTATTAATGACTGTAGGGTATGCGGCATTTAATACACTTTTAACGATTAATGGAACAACAAGTATAACAAGTAACTGGGATATAAAGATAACTGGAATTACTAGTAAAGGTATAGTAGGAAAAGCTTCTGATGAACAGTCCCAAGTAGTAGATGACTTAAAAGCTACTTTTAAAGCCAATTTGGTAAGCCCAGGAGATTCAATAACTTATGATATAACAGTCGAAAATAAAGGAAATATAAATGCCCAGTTAGATAGTATTGATGTTAGTGAAAACACCAATGAAAATATAAAAATAGAAACATCGGGAATAAATGAAGGAGATACTTTAAATCCTAGTAGCTTAGCCACCTTAAGTGTAAAAGTAACATATAGTGATGATGTAACAACGCAGCCTGATAATCTAGAAACAGAGGTAACTATAACCTTAAATTATGTTCAGGAAGGGATGAGAACACCATTTCCTGAAACAATTGATTTTGATACTGTATCAACAACTAATTCAATAACCGTAACAGCAACAAAAGTAGGTGGAGCCACTTATGAATTTAAAAAAGATGGTGATGCTTATGTAAGTAATGGTAAAAATAATGTGTACACATTTAATGAAATAACCCATAATACTTCTCATAACATTCAGGTTAAAGTAACAAAGGGAGATCAAATTTTAGAATCCGATATAAAATCGGCAAGAACTAATTTACTTGAAAATACTACAGGGTGTTCATTTGGAAATTTAATTGGAAAAGCTATATTTCCAGAGGGATGTTCTACTGGCTGGGTTTGCAGTTTATCTTATGATGCCGGTGCTGCTGGTGGGTTATGTAATGCGAGTTGTAGAGGCGGAGAGTGCTCTTGTTCGGTAAATATACAAGGGGAAGACCATAAAGTTGAAACAACTATATCAGATGGATTTAATAAGGTAACTAATGAATGTCATTCGAGTAACAGTGACCCAGATCTTACGAGCTAGTGCGTATAGAAAGAATCTAAATGGTTCTTTTTTACTTTTTATTTAAGATTAGTTCTTTTATTCATTATTTTATTTTTAATTATCTTGTTTTAGGTTAAAACTTATTGTATAATAATATATGATAGGAGGGGCCAATATGAAGAAAAATGGATTTTTAAGTTCTGCTTTATTATATGGTATGTTAGCCCTATTTTTAATTGTTATAACAAGTACCTTAGCTGTACTTGGTACTCGTAAATTAGCAATGGATAAATTAAAAGAAAAAGCTCTTAATGGTAGTGAAGTAATTAGTAATATTATTGATGCTAATGGAGTGATTACAGATTTATCTCTCGCAACTTCTTCATCAGGCGAAATAGCTTATATGTATTCTTTTGGTAATCAAATATACATTAGTAAGGGAAATAAAATGATATCAGCTCCAAGTTCAATAAAATCTGCAGATATCGATTTTCGACCTACAGGCGAAATAGCTGTAATGTATGCTTATGAAGATCAAATAAGATTTGATAGTGAAGTTATTACCCCTAATGATGTTGTTAAATCTTTATCAATGGACATTGATAGTTCTGGAACAGAAAATTATATGTATGCATCTGGAAGTAAAATATATATGCATACTTATGGTGCTTCTGGCGCTAGTGTAAATGCTGTTGGAACAGTTGGTAATTTATCTATGGCAATATCTTCTTCAAACAATGTCCAATATTTCTATTCATATGGTAATAACTTACATATAAGTGATGGAACCGTTATTAATGCTGCTGGTGATATTACAGATTTAGATGTCGCAATGGGTGGTGGCAATACTATTTATTATATTTATTCCTGTGGTAACACAGTATATATGAGTAATGGAACCGTAATGACTGCTCCAAGTGAAGTTGGCTCAGTAGCAATAACTGCTGATGCTGTTGGTAATTTAACTTATATGTATTCAGTTGGCGATAAAATATATACTAATATGAGTTCATAAATTTCTTGACAACAAATTAAAATATAGTATAATTAATTTTAATGGCAATGAACAAGAGGAGTAAAATAACTAGTAATTATTAGAGAAGGAAAATCATCGGCTGAAAGTTTTCCTTAATGAAGATTATTTGAAGGTAGCTTGGAAGCTAAATATTTGAAACAAGAGTAAAATATTTCGTATCACTGGCGTTAACAGTTTTAAGGTAAGTTCAACTTACAAATTAAGGTGGTACCACGTTTAAAACGTCCTTATATTATAAGGATGTTTTTTATATATAAGGAAAGTGCGTTTTTTAAAGAAAATAATAAAAATCTGTTGCCTAAATACCCAAACATATGCTACACTTGAATTAACAAGGTGGGGGGATAATTATGTATAAAGCTTATGTATTTAGGATGTATCCTAATGATAAACAAAAACAAAAAATTAATCAAAGTATTGGTAATTCAAGATTTGTATATAATCATTTTTTAAATCAAAAAATAGAAGATTATAAAAATACTAAGCAAACAAAAACGTGTTTTGAACAAATAAAAGAATTACCACTTCTTTATAAAGAATATCCATTTCTTAAAGAGGGCGATAGCTGTTCTTTAAGAAATAGTTTATTTAATTTAGATGATTCATATAAAAGATTTTTTAATAAGCAAAATAGATATCCTAGATTTAAAAAGAAGGGTATAAATGATAGTTATAAAACTAATAACATCAAAAGTAGTTATAAAGGTAATAATTATGAATCAATAAAGTTAGATTTAGTAAATAAAGTAATAACTTTACCAAAATTAAAAGAAATAAAAATCAGAGGTTATCGAAATTTAAAAAAAATAATTGGTAATATAAAATCAGCAACCATAAAAAAGGAAGCAGGGAAATATTATGTAAGCGTTTTAATCGAAGAAGAATGTATAAAACCAGTATTTATACCAAACTTTATAGTAGGGATCGATTTAGGAATAAAAGACACCATTATAACTTCATATAATGAGAAAATTGAAAACAAATTTAAAAAAGAAAATATCAAAAAAAGAATAAAAGGACTTTCAAGAGCATTAGCTAGAGCTAAAGCAGGAAGTAAAAATAGATATAAAATAAAGATAAAACTCAAAAGATGTTATCAAAAATTAAGAAATATGAGAAAATATTTAATCCACGATATAACAAATAAATTAACAAATGAAAATGACATTATAATCACAGAAGATTTAGACATCAAAAAAATGTATAAAAACCATCAAATAGCCAAATTGTTAACAGATATTCCCATAGGGAATTTACTTAAAACACTAGAATATAAATGTGAGCTAAAAAACAAAAAATTAATCAAAATAGATAGATACTATCCAAGTAGTCAGATATGTAGTAGATGTAATTATCAAAATAAGGAGATAAAAGATTTAAGTATAAGAAAGTGGGAATGTCCAAAATGTCATACAATACACGATAGAGATTATAATGCCGCTGAGAATATATTATTTGAAGGATTAAAACAATATATGAGAACAATAAACGTTTAATAACCAATAAATTTTTGACTAAAAAATAGAGGTACGGTGGCGACCATCGGAAATTGGTCTATGGAGAGCAGTAGTTTCGGTGAAGTAGAAATGCCTTACTGTGAAGTAAGGCAAGCCAAAATTTATTTTGGTTTTGTTCTTTTAGAGAGGATGAAAAATATGCTAGATAAAAAATATAACCATATTAAAGTTGAAGAAGGTAAATATGAAAATTGGAAAAAAAGAGGATATTTTGAAAGTGGTGATACATCATTAAAACCATATTCTATTGTTATCCCACCACCAAATGTTACCGGCAAGTTACATTTAGGTCACGCTTGGGATACAACACTTCAAGATATTTTAATTAGATATAAAAAATTAGAGGGATATGATGCATTATGGCTTCCAGGAATGGATCACGCAGGAATTGCCACTCAGTCTAAAGTTGATAAACGCCTTCGCGATGAAGGAATAAATCCGCGCGAGATGGATAGAGAAGAATGGCTTAAAGCAGCCTGGAGTTGGAAAGAAGAATATGCCAATAGTATTCATCAGCAGTGGGCTAAAATGGGACTTGCCCTAGATTATACCAAAGAAAGATTTACCTTAGATGAGGGCCTTTCTAATGCTGTAAAACACGTTTTTGTTACTTTATACAATAAAGGGTTAATTTATAGAGGTGAACGTATTATTAACTGGGATCCAGTTCAAATGACAGCATTATCAAATGAAGAAGTTATTTATAGTGATGAAAAAGGAGCTTTTTATCATTTAAAATATTTTATTGAAGGAACTGATGAATATTTAGATGTTGCTACAACAAGACCAGAGACATTATTTGGAGATACTGCAGTGGCTGTAAATCCTGATGATGAAAGATATAAAAAATATATTGGTAAAAATGCCGTTTTACCAGTTTTAGGAAAACTTATTCCAATTATTGCCGATGAGCACGCCGATATGGAAAAAGGAACTGGTGTTGTTAAAATAACTCCAGCCCACGATCCTAATGACTTTGAAGTTGGCGAAAGACATAATTTAGAAAAAATTATCATTATGAACAAAGATGCAACAATGAATGAAAAATGCGGAAAATATGCCGGATTAAATCGTTACGACTGCCGTGAGCAGCTAATCAAAGATTTAAAAGAAGAGGGCATACTAATCGATATTGAAGAAATTGTTCATTCAGTTGGACATTCAGAAAGAAGCCATACGGCCATTGAACCATATCTTTCAAGACAATGGTTTGTTAAAATGCGCCCATTAGCCGATAGAGTTTTAGAAGTACAAAATATCAAAGAAGAAAAAGTTAATTTCATTCCTGCGCGTTATGAAAAAACAATGAGACATTGGATGGAAATAACTTATGATTGGTGTATTTCAAGACAACTATGGTGGGGACATAGAATCCCTGCTTGGTATAAGGGTGACGAAGTATATGTCGGTGTAGAAGCTCCTAAAGAAGATGGCTGGGTTCAAGATGAGGATGTATTAGATACTTGGTTTTCATCAGCCCTTTGGCCTTTTAGTACAATGGGATGGCCAGAAAATACACAACTTATGGAGAGATATTATCCAAATAGTGTTTTAGTAACTGGGTATGATATAATTCCGTTTTGGGTCAATAGAATGGTTTTTCAAGGTTTAGAGTTCACTAATAAAAGACCATTTAAAGACTGTTTAATTCACGGGTTAATCAGAGATAAAGAAGGTAGGAAATTTAGTAAGTCATTAGGCAACGGAATCGATCCTATGGATGTTATCGATGAATATGGAGCTGACTCTTTAAGATTTTATTTATCAACAACCGCATCAGCAGGAACAGATATTAGATTTGATATGGATAAAATTAAATCAACTTGGAATTTTATAAATAAATTATGGAACGCTTCAAGATATGTTTTAATGAATACTGAAAATTATAACGAAACATTTGAAAATTTAACTATTTATGATAAATGGATTTTAAATAAATTAAATGAAACGATCAAAGCGGTTAAGAAAAATATGGATAAATATGAATTTAATATTGTCGGTTCTACTTTATATGCCTTTATTTGGAATGATTTTTGTGACTGGTATATTGAGTTATCTAAAATAAATATGAATGACACATCAAAAACAATTTTAGTATATGTCCTTAAAGCAATTCTAAAAATGCTTCATCCATTTATGCCGTTTGTAACTGAAGAGATTTATACAAAACTAACCGATGAAGAATCAATTATGCTTTCTAGATATCCAGAAGTAAATAAAGATTTTAATTTCAATGAAGCTAAAGATATGGAAGATTTAATAGAACTTATTAAAAAAATAAGAAAATTTAAATTAGAAAATAATGTTAAAGATATAGCTTTAGAATATGAAAATAAAATTTTAAAAAGTAATAATGATATATTAGATAAACTATTAAAATTAACTTCAAAAGATGGTAAAAATGATAAGATGATATTTAATTTCCAAAATGATGAAATTAAATTATATTATGATAATAGTTCTAACAAAGAATTAGAACTTGAAAAATTAATGCAGGAAAAAGTAAGGTTAGAAGCCTCAATACCAAGAAGAGAAAAATTATTAGCTAATGAAAATTACGTTAATAAAGCGCCAAAAGAAATAGTTAATGCGGAAAGAGAAACACTTGCCAAGGAAAAGAAAGAATTAGAAGATTTATTAAGTAAACTTGGATAAAATATGATAAATAAAAATCATTGCATTTTTACATTAAATATGATATATTTAATATAGTATCTAGAATAAGGAGAGGATAGTATATGAAAAAGAATGGTTTTACTTTAATTGAATTATTAGCAGTTATCATCATTTTAGCAATTATTGCATTAATTACTACACCAATTATTTTAAATGTTGTTAATAAAGCAAGACTTGATGCCGCTAAAGATAAAGCTTGGGGAACAATAGATGCCGTTAGAATGGCATTCGCTGAAGCTCAGGCCGATCCTGAATGGGCACCATCATTTCCAATTAGTGTCAATTTTGAAGGTAATGGCGGTTCAATAGGGGAAGATCATAAAGTTAGAATGAGTGGTCAAAGACCAAAAGCAGGAACCGTTTCTATTAATGAAGATGGAACATTAACTTGTACAAATTTGCAATATGATAGTTATTGCTGTACGACAGAAGATGGTAATACTATGGACTGTAAGACAACTAGTACAGGTCAGTGCAAGGATGCAAAATAAAAGTAGAGAAATCTACTTTTTTCTTGCCCGCAATTGTAAAATATAGTTAAATATGTTATTATATTAAAGAAAGGTAGAATAAATATGGGGAACGATGGCAGAACAATATGGGAAACAGTTATTATTTTTGTTTTAATAGGTGTCGCTATTGTTTTTATTACGCCCATTATACAAAAAATTGCCTTTGATTCACAGCTATCAACTGCTAAAACTAGTGCCGAAGATTTAATGAAACAATTATCAGTAACCTATGAAGAATATAGTTTATCTCGTGAAGTATTTTTACCTTTTATGTTAGAATTTAATGAAAATGGAACTTTTGATTTATATGAACAAACTACTAAAGTGGCGAATAACCAGTTACTAGAACACGGTAAAAAACCCGATGCTGGTCAGGTTATTTTAGTTGAAAATGGCGAAACAATAATCAAAAATTTAGTGTACGGACAAATAATTTGTAATAAAGAAGCTAATAAGCAAGTAGAATGTTATAGAGAGAAGCAGCAAAAATAAGCTGTTTTTCTTTATTCATTTTTAAATGCGTGTTATAATTATGTTGGTGAAAAATATGAAACAAGAAAACATAAGAAATTTTTCCATCATTGCCCATATTGATCACGGTAAAAGTACAATCGCAGACCGAATTTTAGAACTTACAGGATCAATTACCGAAAGAGAGATGCAAAGTCAACTTTTAGATAATATGGATTTAGAAAGGGAACGCGGAATTACAATAAAATTAAATGCCGTTCAACTCGAGTATGGAAAATATATTCTTCATTTAATTGATACCCCAGGTCACGTTGATTTTTCATATGAAGTATCACGTAGTCTAGCAGCCTGTGAGGGCGCTATTTTAGTTGTCGATGCCGCCCAAGGAATTGAAGCTCAAACTCTCGCAAATGTGTATTTAGCTATGGAAAATGATTTAACGATAATTCCTGTAATTAATAAAATCGATCTTCCAAATGCTGATATTCCAAAAGTAAAACAGGAACTTATCGATACCTTTGGTTTTAGTGATGATGAGATTATTTTAACAAGCGCTAAAACGGGGGAAGGTATTAAAAAACTGGTAGATACTATTATTGAAAAAGTTCCCGCACCAACAGGCAATATTAATGGAAAATTAAAAGCATTAGTCTTTGATAGCCATTTTGATCCATATAAAGGAGTTATTGCCTTAGTTAGAGTGGTAGATGGCAAACTTAAAGTTAAAGATAAAATAAAAATGATGGCAACAGGCGCTACCCACGAAGCAATAGAACTTGGAGTATATACTCCAAAAGAAAAACAAAAAGATTCTTTAGTTGCGGGAGAAGTTGGCTATATAAGTGGAAGTATTAAAAGTGTTCGTGATATTAAAGTAGGTGATACTATTACTTTAGAAAGTGATCCTGCTACTATAAGTCTTCCAGGCTATAAACCAATGAAAAGAGTTGTTTTTTGTGGACTTTATCCGCTTGAATCAAACAAATTTGAAGATTTAAGAGAAGCTTTAGACAAATTAAAATTAAATGATGCAGCTTTAGATTTTGAGCCAGAAACTTCTAAAGCTTTAGGCTTTGGATTTAGATGTGGTTTTCTTGGATTACTTCATATGGAAATAACCTTGGAAAGAATTAAAAGAGAATTTGGTATTGAATTAATTGCCACCAGCCCATCAGTTGTTTATAAAGTAACTAAAACTGATAAAACTTTAATTGATGTTGATAATCCAGTCAAAATGCCTGAAAGACAAAAAATAGATAAAATTGAAGAACCATATATTAAAACCAATATTTTTGTTCCTAGTGATTATATCGGTCCAGTTATGGAATTGTGTCAAAATAAACGTGGAAGCTATATTAATATGGATTACTTAGATAAAACAAGAGTAAATATTCACTATGAGATTCCTTTGTCAGAAATTGTGTATGATTTTTTTGATAAATTAAAGGGTGTGACGAGAGGATATGCTTCTTTGGATTATGATTTAGTTGGATATAAACCAAGTGATTTGGTTAAAATGGATATTTTATTAAATGGGGAAATAGTCGATGCTTTAAGTATTATTGTACATAAAGATTTTGCTTATAAAAGAGGTAAAATGATAGTTGAAGCTTTAAGAAAACAAATTCCAAGGCAAATGTTTGAAGTTCCAATTCAAGCAGTTATTGGTTCTAAAGTTATTGCCCGAGCTGATATTAAAGCAATGCGCAAAAATGTTCTCGCAAAATGTTATGGTGGGGACGTTTCCAGAAAAAGAAAACTTTTAGAAAAACAAAAAGAAGGAAAGAAAAAAATGAAAATGGTTGGAAGTGTCGAAGTTCCGCAAGAAGCCTTTTTAGCAGTTCTTAGTATGGATGAAGTTAATGATTAAAGCCGTATACATCCATATACCTTTTTGTACATCTATTTGTTCATATTGTGATTTTTGTAAAGTTATAAAAAATGAAAATTGGATAGATAATTATTTATCTATTTTGGAAAAAGAAATTAAAGAAGGCTATAAAGGAGAAAAAATTAAAACCTTATATATTGGTGGTGGTACGCCTAGTGCTTTAAGTTTAAAACAATTAAAAAAACTTTTTTCAATTTTAAGTATTTTTAAACTAGATAATAATGCTGAGATAACTTTAGAATGTAATGTTGAAGATTTAACCAAAGAAAAATTAGAGTTTTTAAAAACCAAAATAAATCGGTTAAGTATTGGCGTGCAAACATTTAACGAAAAATTAATAAAAATTTTGGGAAGAAAAAAGCCAAATAAAGATAAGATTAAACTAGCTTTAAAATATTTTAATAATATAAATGTTGATTTAATGTATGGCTTTAATGAAGAAACTTTTTCAATTTTAAAAGAAGATATAGAAACTCTTTTAGATTTAAAAATTCCACATATTTCAACATATAATCTTATATTGGAAAAACATACTAAACTATATATAGATGGATATAAAATAGAAGATGAGACCGATGAAAATGAAAATTATATAAATAAAAAATTAGAAGAAAATGGTTATATTCACTATGAAATAAGTAATTATGCTAAAGAAGGATATGAATCTAAACATAATTTAACCTATTGGAATAACGAAAATTATTATGGCTTTGGATTAGGGGCAGCTGGTTATATTTATAATGTAAGATATGAAAATGTGACTAATTTAAGTAGTTATTTAAATGGTAAATTTATATCAGAAAAACATATTTTAGATGAAAAAGAGACGGTTCAAAATGAATTTATTTTAGGTCTAAGAAAATTAAAAGGCATTAATAAAAAAATATTTAAAGACAAATATAATATTGATATTTTATCTTTAGATACTGTCAAAAAATTACTTAATGATGGTAAATTAGTTGATGATGGTAATAATATTTTTATAAATCCAAAATATTTATATTTATCAAATGAAATACTTATAAATTTTATTTAAATTTTAAAAAGTATATAAAAGATGTCTTTGTAATAAAGGATAATTAATTTTATCCTTTTTATTTATAGTTGATATTAATTTATTATAATGTTATACTTATTATGAAATAGTCAGGGGGGATAAAATGACTAAATGGGATAAAGAATATTTAGGGTTATGTAAAAGAATATTGAATGAGGGAATAGAAGTTGAAAATAGAACAGGCATCAATACAATAAAAGTGCCATCACATTCACTTCATTTTGATTTTGAAGAAGAGTTTCCCGTACTTACAACTAAACAACTTTTTTTTAGAAATGCGGTTTTAGAAATGCTTTGGATTTATCAGGCTAAAAGCAATGATGTTAGATGGTTAAAAGAAAGAAATGTCCACATCTGGGATAAATGGGAAATTGACGAAAATGGTCTATGGAAGGCAAATCAACTAGTGCTTCAAAAAGATGGAACTTTTAAAAAAATGGAGGTTACTAAAGAATTCGGAAAAGAATATGCCCATACAATAGGAACTGCATATGGCTATATTGTAAATAAATTTAAATTAACCGATAAATTAATTGATAGTTTAACTAATAATCAAAATGATCGCAGAAGAGTAGTTAGTTTGTGGCAAGATGACTATTTAGATACAGCGGTTTTACCATCTTGTGTTTGGTCAAGTGAATGGGATGTTACAGATGGCAAATTAAACGCCCTTGTTCATCAGCGTAGTTGTGATGTGCCACTAGGTCTTCCTTTTAATATTACGCAGTATGCAGTATTATTACATATGCTGGCGCAAGTTACTGGGCTTAAGCCTGGAACTTTAGATTGGAGTATTAAAGATGCGCATATTTATGTTAATCAAATCGAAGGCATTAAAGAGCAAATCAAAAGAGGAGAAGAACTTGAAGATTTAGAGGCTCCAGAATTATGGTTAAATCCAGAAGTAAAAAATTTTTACGATTTTGATAATTCAAAGGAATGCAAAGATGTTAAAGTGTTAAACTACAAACATCACGGAAAAATTAATTTTCCGCTTGCGCAGTAGGAGTTATAATATGAGATTATCACTAATTGCTGCTGTTGGTAAAAATAATGAACTTGGCAAAAATAATGATTTAATTTGGAAATTAAAAGGCGATATGCAGTTTTTTAGAGAAATGACAAAAGGCCATTTAATTATTATGGGAAGAAAAACTTTTGAATCATTACCTAAACTTTTACCAGGAAGAAAACATTTGGTTTTAACTAGAGGTCAAATAGTTTTCCCAAAGGAAGTTACAGTATTTCATAGTAGAGAAGAATTTTTAAAAACTTATGAAAATACTGATGAAGAAATTTTTGATATTGGTGGCGCTAGTATTTATAAAGAACTTTTAGATTATGCTTCTTTACTTTATTTAACAGAAATTAATGCTACCGATAAAGATGCCACTGTTTATTTTCCAAATTTTGATAAAAATAATTTTGATAGAGAAGAACTTGCTTATAAACAGGATGAAGAAACCGGTATTCAGTATAAGCACGTTTTATATAAGAGGAAAAACTATGACAAAGGGTAAATTAATTGTAATTGAAGGAACCGATTGTTCGGGTAAAGAGACACAAACTAAATTATTAATTGAAAGATTAAGAAAAGAAAATATTAAAGTTCAAAACTTTAGCTTTCCAAATTATGATTCCCCAACTGGAAAAATAATTGGTGGCGCCTATCTTGGAAAACCAACTATAGGTGAAAGTTATTTTAAAGAAAATGCTACTAATGTTGATCCAAAAGTAGCAGCTCTTTATTATGCAGCTGATCGTAAATATAATATTGAATATATATTAGATTTACTTGAAAAAGAAAACAATGTCATTTTAGATAGATATATTTATTCTAATATGGCTCATCAAGGCGGTAAAATAAAAGATAAAAAAGCTAGATTTGAAATGTATAGATGGCTTGAAAAATTAGAATTTGATTTAATGGAACTTCCAAAACCTGATATTGCCATTTTTCTTCATATGCCAACAGATAAAGCAACAATATTAAAAAAGGACCGAAAAGAACTTCCTGACGCTCACGAAAGAGATATTAATCATTTAAAACACGCCGAGAAGGCCTATATAGAAATTTCTGAAAGGTATAACTTTAAAACTATTGAATGTGCTTATGAAAATATAAGAGCTATAAATGATATTAATGATGAAATCTATGATTTTGTTAAAGGCAAATTACAAAATACAAAAACTAAAATCAAAAAGAAATAGAAGATAATCCTTCTATTTTTGTTTACAAAAAATAATATTATAACTTTTAAAATGTGACAAAAGTCTTATTTTATAAAGGATAAAATCAAAAGTGTATACAAATTTATTTTTTTAGCATTCTATTATTGACAGTGCTAACATATAATGTTATAATGTAGTAGCAGTCCTAGATTTGGAGTGCTAAGAAGAAGGCGATGTAATGATAACTGAAAGACAAAAGCAATTACTTAAATTAATTGTTGAAGATTATATTAAAACCGTAAGACCAGTTGGCTCAAAAGCTTTATGTGATATTATGAACTGTTCAAGTGCAACTATTCGAAATGAAATGGCAGCTTTAGAAGAACTAGGATATTTAGAAAAAACTCATACCTCATCTGGTAGAGTACCTAGTGATAAGGGATATCGTTATTATGTTGATAATATAATGGAAGCTAAAGAATTAACTGGTGAAGATATGTTAAAATTACAAACCATCTTTAAAAACAACTCCTTAGTTTTAAGTGATGCCATTGAAAAAAGTATGGAAATCGTTTCAGAACTTACTAATTATACGGCTGTAGTTTTGGGTAGTGCCTCTGAAAGTAATAGAGTAGCTAAAATTGAGGTTGTTCCAATTGGAATAAATAAAATGACAGCTATTGTCATAACTGATCAAGGTCACGTTGAAAATAGAAATATAACAACTCCTGAAAATGTATCACAATCAGAAATAAAACAAACAGTAGATATTATAAACAGATTAATCGTTGGAACACCACTTTCAGAAGTAAGTAAGGCATTAGAATTCGAAGTAAAACCAATTATTAGTAAATATGTAAAACAACACGAAGCTTTATATAATGCTTTTTATAACGCCTTTAGTGATTTTGGCAGTCCTGATATTAAAGTCTCAGGTCAGGCTAAATTACTTGATTCACCAGAATTTAATGATATTAAAAAAATCCGCTCAATTTTAAATAAATTTGAAGATGGTGATTTAATCAAAAATATCAAAGCTGATGAAGATGGAGTAAAAGTATATATTGGTAGTGAAAATATGATAGATGATGATATTTCCGTTATAAAAACATATTATACCAATAATGGAGTAGAAGGAACGATAGCTTTAATTGGTCCTAAACGAATGGAATATGGAAGAGCTGAAGCATTACTTAACTATATCAAAGAAAATATAGGAAAGATGAATGGGTGAGTGAAAGATGACAAAAGAAAAAAAAGAAACAAAAAAAGAGACAAAAGAAAAACTAAAAGAAAAAATCAAAGAAAAAATTGAAGAAAAAGAACGTGAATGTGATTGTCACGAAAAAAGAATAAAAGAACTTGAAGAAGCTTTGCTTAGAAAAGAGGCTGACTTAGTTAATTATCGTAAACGAAAAGATGAGGAAGTAGCTAAAATGCTTACTTATTCTAATGAAGATATTGCCAAAGATTTACTTCCAATCGTTGATAATTTTGAAAGAGCTATTAGTCTAGATGATGACAATTTAGAAGACGAACTTTCAAAATTCTTAGAAGGATTTAAAATGATTTATTGCCATTTAACTGATGTTTTAAATAAATTTGAAATTAAAGCTATAGATGGTAATAAAAAGCCATTTGATCCTAATTATCATCAAGCTGTACTTACTGAAAAAGTAGAAGGTATGGAACCTGGGATGGTAATTGAAGTTTTACAAAAAGGTTATTTACTTAAAGATAGAGTAATAAGAGTCGCTATGGTAAAGGTTAGCGAATAAGGAAAGGAATGATTATTTATGAGTAAAATAATAGGTATTGATTTAGGAACAACAAATAGTTGTGTATGTGTATATGATGGGGGCGAGGCTAAGGTTATAGCCAATCCAGAAGGTAATAGAACAACTCCTTCAGTAGTAGCTTTTAAAGATGGTGAAATAATTGTTGGTACAGCAGCTAAAAACCAAATGATTACAAACCCTGATACAGTATCTTCTGTAAAAAGACTTATGGGTACTAAAAAGAAAATAAAAGCTAATGGCAAAGAATATACACCAGAAGAAATAAGCGCAATGATTTTAGGTGATTTAAAGAAAACTGCTGAAGCTTATTTAGGTGAAGAAGTTAAAAGAGCTGTTATCACCGTTCCAGCATACTTTAATGATGCTGAAAGACAAGCAACAAAAAATGCTGGTAAAATTGCTGGTTTAGAAGTTGAAAGAATTATCAACGAACCAACCGCTGCTGCTTTAGCTTATGGTTTAGATAAACAAGATAAAACAGAACAAATTCTAGTTTACGATTTAGGTGGTGGCACATTCGATGTATCTATCCTTGAAATCGGTGATGGAGTATTTGAAGTTAAATCAACTAGTGGTAATAACCGTTTAGGTGGAGATGACTTCGATCAAAAAATAATCGATTATTTAGCCGATAACTTTAAAAAAGAAAACGGTATTGATTTAACCGAAGATAAAATGGCAATGCAAAGATTAAAAGATGCAGCTGAAAAAGCTAAGAAAGATTTAAGTGGAGTTACAACCACAAATATTTCTCTTCCATTCTTATCACAAGGAGATAATGGACCACTTCACTTAGAACTTACTTTAACAAGAGCTAAATTTGAAGAATTAACTGATGATTTATTAATGTCTACTCTAGAACCACTTAGAAAAGCTTTAAAAGATGCTAAATTAACTAAAAAAGATATCGACAAAGTATTATTAGTTGGTGGTTCAACAAGAATGCCAAAAGTAGCTGAACTTATTAAAAAAGAATTAGATATGGAACCTTCTAAAAATGTTAACCCAGACGAAGTAGTTGCTATGGGAGCTGCTATCCAAGGTGGAGTATTAGTAGGAGATGTTAATGATATTGTCTTACTAGATGTAACACCACTTTCACTTGGTATTGAAACATTAGGTGGAGTATGTACAGTCTTAATTCCAAGAAATACAACTATTCCAACTAGTAAATCACAAGTATTCTCAACAGCTGCCGATAACCAGCCAGCGGTAGATATTCATATCTTACAAGGTGAACGTTCAATGGCGGCCGATAACAAAACATTAGGTAATTTCCAATTAACTAATATTCCGCCAGCACCAAGAGGTATTCCACAAATCGAAGTTACATTTGATATCGATGCTAATGGTATTGTAAATGTAACCGCTAAAGATAAAGGAACTGGTAAAGCACAGTCTATTACTATTACTTCAGGCGGAGCATTATCAGATGATGAAATCGATAAAATGGTAAAAGAAGCTGAAGAAAATAAAGCAGCCGATGAAAAACGTAAAGAAGAAGCTGATACCAAAAATGAAGCTGAACAAACTATCTTTATGACTGAAAAATCACTTAAAGAATTAGGTGATAAAGTAGATAAAAAAGAAAAAGAAAAAGCTGAAAAAGCAATTAAAGAATTAAGAGAAGCTTTAAGTAAAGATGATATGGATGACATTAAAAAGAAAACAGAAAATTTAAATGAATCTGCAATGGCTTTAGGAGCTAAACTATATGAAGAAGCTGCTAAAAAAGCTGAGGCTGAAGAGAAAAACAAAGATGATAAAAAAGATGACAAAGATGATGATGTAAAAGATGCAGAATACGAAGAGAAGTAAGTTCTAGGTGACTAGAACTTTCTCGTTAGGAGAATAAAGATGACCGAAAAAACTAAAGATCAAATTGAAAAGCAGTATAAGTGGGATTTAAGGACCATATATAAAAACAAGAAAAAGTTTTTAAAAGAATTGCTAAAATAGGTGGTGAGATTTATGAATAAAAAAGATTATTATGAAGTTTTAGGTGTTTCTAAAGATGCATCGCAAGATGAAATCAAAAGTGCATTTAGAAAACTTGCAAAAAAATATCATCCTGATGTTTCTAAAGAACCTGATGCTGAAGAAAAATTTAAAGAAGCTCAAGAGGCTTATGCTGTTTTATCAGATGAAAGTAAAAGGAAACAATATGATCAATTTGGTCATACAGCCTTTGACAATAATGGTGCCGGCGGCTATGACTTTAGTGGTTTTGATTTTTCAGATATCATAAGAGAAGCCTTTGGTGGTAGCTTTGAAGGTGGCTTTGGGGGAACTGATTTTTCAGATTTCGGATTTGGTTTTGGTAGCAAGGCCAATAGACCAACTAAAGGTAGAGATAAAATTGTTAGAATGGATCTAGATTTTGAAGAAGCTGTTTATGGAACCAAAAAAGAAATAACTTTAACCTTAAATGATACTTGTGATGAGTGTCACGGCGAGGGCGGTTTTGATATAAATACTTGTGATGAGTGTCACGGTTCCGGAACGATCACCGCTCAAAAACAAACAATTTTCGGCGCTTTTATGACAAAAACAGTTTGTAATAAATGTGGTGGTAAAGGAGAAATTTATACAAAAGAATGTCGAAAGTGTCACGGACTAGGGACAGTTAAAGCAAAGAAAAACATCGAAGTAAAAGTACCTGCTGGGGTAGATACTGGTGTTCAACTTCGCATAAAAGAAAAAGGCGAGGCTGGTCAAAATGGTGGGCCTAATGGTGACATTTATTTAGAGTTTTATGTAAATGACCATCCAATTTTCCAAAGAGAGGGTAGTGATATTTACTTAGAACTTCCAATTACGGTAGCTGAAGCGGCCTTAGGTTGTAAGAAAAAAGTACCAACGCTTTATGGAAATATTACTTTAACTATTCCAGCAGGAAGTGAAAGTGGGGATAAACATCGCGTTCGTGGCAAAGGAATAGAAAATGTTAATTCATATGGCAAAGGTGATATGTATATTATATTAAAAGTAAAAACACCACAAAAATTATCTAGAGATCAGAAAAGATTATTTGAACAATTAGCTAAAACAGGTCTTGATGATGACCGAGAATTTAATAAAATAAAGGAATATTTATAAGTCTCAATTTGTTGAGGCTTTTTTCTTTAAAAAATATTATTTTAAGAGATCAGAATTATTGACTTTTTAGATAATATTTAGTATTATTAGATAAGAATAGAAGGAGTATGTAAAATGAAAAAAGGGATTAAGTTATTATGTGTTTTATCTGCTATTTTAATGATGACAGGATGTGCGAAAATAAACACGACAATGACCATAAACGATGATAAAAGTATGAAATTATCAATCGTTGAAGCCGTAAATGAGGCTTTATATGATAATTCTGATGAGGAAATTTTTAGCGAAGAAGATTTAAGCAAAGCTGAAAAGCAAGGTTTCAAATATGAAGAATATGCGGAAGACGATATGCTTGGTTATACTTTTACTAAATCTATCGGAAACATTGATAGTATAAGTAAAGATGGAGAAGTAATCGGAGATTTAGGAGTAATAACAGGAAAAGACCGTGATAAATATTTATTTAGTGTAAAAAAAGGAATTTTCAAAAATACTTATACCGCTAAATTAATTTCATCTGATGTTGATTACGCTAATGAACAAGCCGATAAAAATGAAACAGAAGCGTTAGATGAAACAGAAGAAATAGATAACGGTGAAAATGTAGCTACTAACACTACTAATGGTGCGCAAGCACAAAATGGGAATGCTAATGCTACAGATGGCATCCAAGCGCAGAATGCAAATACTGCTAATACTACAGACGGAGCCCAAGCGCAGAATGCAAATGCTGCAACTGGAACTCAAACGCCAAATGCTAATGCAGCCGGCGGAGATCAAACACAAAACACAACTACCAATACACAAACTACGACAACTCCAACAGTAAATACCGAAGGAGTAACTACCCAAGCTGGGACTAGTAGTGAGATAAATCCTATTGTTAATTCTGACTCAGCTTTAGAAGATGAAGAAAGTTTATTAGATGGGGATTTAACTGATTTATTAAAAGATTTTAATATGACATTTACAGTTAATCTTCCATATGCGGCTATAAGCAATAATGCTACATCAGTTGAAAATAATGGAAAAACTTTGGTTTGGGATTTATTAAAATTTGAAGAAGATAATATGCAATTTCAATTTGAATTATTTAATATGACAAATATTTATATTGCCGGTGGCGTTGGAGCTTTATTATTACTTATATTCATTATTTTAATTATTAGATCAATAGCTAAAAAACATAAAAAAGCAAACAGCACAGATGATACTTCAAAGACAGGGGTTCCAGAAATAACACCGACAGCACCAGCACCAGGACCAGTTAATTTCATTGATGTTGAAAATCAAACAGCAGTAGCACCTACACAACCTGCACCAGCTGAAAATGCTAATGCAAATACAGGCGTGCCAGAGTTTAATATGCCAAATATACCAAACCCAGCACCAATGCCTGAAGCACCAGGACCAATCGAACCTGTTGGGGTTCCAAATCCAGTGCCTACTGAACCAGCACCAGGAGTTAATCCAGCGGGTACAGTTGAAGCTCCAGCACCTTTACAGATGCCAGGGGCACCAGCACCTAGCGTTCCTCCAACGGATGCATTTAATAATTTACCAAACACTAATCAAAATGGACAGTAAGAAGACTTAGGTCTTCTTTTCTATATGAAGAATTAAAAAAAGTTTTAATTCATACTTGCAGGGAAAGCATATATATATTATAATGATAATAGAGAGGAAGATGACAATGGACGAAATTTTATCAGAAACTGAAAGAAAGATGGAAGCAGCTATTGAAAATATGGAAAAAAGATTTGCAAACGTTAGAGCTGGAAGAGCTAATCCAGCAATTTTAGATGGAATTGTTGTGTCATATTACGGAACAGATACTCCATTAAAGTCATTAGCGACGATATCTATTCCTGAAGCTAGACAATTAATTATAAAACCATTTGACAAAAGTGCTACAGCAGAAATTGAAAGAGCTATTTTTGAAGCCAATATTGGACTTACACCAAATAACCTTGGTGATCATATAGTTTTAAATATTCCTGCTCTTACTGAAGAAACTAGGAAAGACTATGTAAAACAGGTAAAACAGATTGCTGAAGAAGGAAAAATAGCTTTAAGAAATGTAAGACAAGACGCTAATAACGATGTTAAAAAATTAGAAGATATTACCGAAGATGACAAAAAAGATGCTTCTTTAGATATTCAGGAATTAATAAATAAATATAATAAAAAAATTGATGAATTATTAAAAATTAAAGAAGATGAGTTATTACAAGTATAAGGAGATGATATAGATGCTGGGAAGAAAAAAATCAAGTGCTGAAATAGATAAGCAAAAAGTAAATGAAGCAGTAGAACGAGCATCAAAAGTTTTAACGGCCACGTATTTTCTTTTACTCGCTGCTGGAATATATCTTATAGTTCTATTATTTAAAGAAACAAATATTTTAAGTTTTTTATGGACAGTACTTAAGATAGTAGCACCATTATTCATTGGAATAATTATTGCTTGGCTATTTAATCCCTTTATTGACTGGCTTCAAGAGAAAAAAGTTAAACGAACAATAGGAGCTATAATAACTTATTTAATAGTCTTCTTTATTATATTTTTAGTTCTTGCGGCACTTATTCCATTACTTGCTGATCAAATAAGTGAATTTGCTAAGATAGCTCCTGATGTGTTTGAATCAATTAAAAATTGGTTTTTAGGACTATTTGATCATTTAAATAACATTCAATCTATAGATGCTGAGGAGATAAAGAAAGAATTTTTTGCCAGATTTAATGAATTTGCTGTTGGCGTTACAAAAGAACTTCCAACTACATTAATAAATATTATTTCAAAATTTTTCTCAGGAATGGGAACATTTGTCGTTGGCTTGATTATCGGATTTTTCTTATTAATTAGTTTTGATTCAAAATCATCATTAGTTAATTTTCTTCCAATGCGATTAAGAGCAACTAGTATGGATTTAATTAATAATATTAATGATTCACTTAGAAAATATGTCCGTGGTGCGGTAATTGATTGCTCAGTAATCTTTATTATTACTTCACTTGGTTTATGGCTAATTGGTTTAAAAGCTCCTGCTTTATTTGGATTCTTCTGCGGACTTACTAATATTATTCCATATGCAGGTCCATATATAGGTGGAGCTCCTGCTGTAATAGTTGGATTTACTCAAAGTCCGACGATTGGTTTTCTTACTTTATTAGTAATTGCGCTTATTCAGCTTTTAGAAGGAAATTTCTTACAACCAGTGATAATGTCAAAAACGACAAAATTACATCCAGTAACGATTATGTTAGGATTATTGGTATTTGGCTATTTCTTTGGAATAATTGGAATGCTTATTTCAACACCAGTTCTTGCGGTTGGAAAAACAATAATACAGTTCTATGATCGTAAATATGGAATTTTCTCAAAAAATATCGATGATGAATTATTTGCTGAAGATGAGTCCAATATAGAAATAGAATTAAACAAGATAAATAAAAACGATAAAAAAGAAAAGTAGGTTAATTAAAATTTTTATAGAGAGTTAGTGTATGGTGGAAACTAATAAAATAAATTAACTGAAAGCTCACTTTTAGTGAAGTGTAAACACTTCCGGGTAAAACCGTTATCTAAATTAAGAAATAAAAAGGATGGTACCACGCTTAGGCGTTCCTTGGGACATCCTTTTTCTTATATTATCAAAGGAGAAGGTATATGAAAGATTCAAAAATATTTTTATTAGGTGGTAAGGCACGTAGTGGCAAAGATACAGTTGCTAAATTTATTAAAAATCATTATGAAAATGAAAATAAAAAAGTCGTAATATTTGGTTTTTCCGATTATATTAAAGATTATGCAATGAAAGTAAGTGACTGGGATGGTAGTGATGAGACTAAACCACGTGAACTACTCCAAATGCTTGGAACTGATATAATTAGAAAAAATATCGATGAAAACTTTTTTATAAACCGCGTATGTGATGATATAACTGTTTACAAATATTTTTTTGATGTTATAATAATATCCGGTGCACGTTATCCGAATGAATTAGATATGCCAAAAAGTAAATTTGATAATGTGTATTCCCTTGAGGTGGAAAGACCTAATTTTGAAAATAATTTAACAGCCAAAGAGAAAAAACACGCAACTGAAACGTCATTAGATAATTATAATAAATATGATTATAAAATAATAAATGATACTGATTTAGATACTTTAAAAACAAAAGTAGAGAAAATCATAGAAGAGGTGGAAAATGGACATTAAAGATACCTATATAAAATTTTTTGAAAATAAAGGACATAAATACATTCCTAGTAGTGGGGTAATTCCTGAAAATGATCCAACAAGTTTATTTACAACGGCAGGAATGCAGCCACTTGTTCCTTATCTTATGGGAGCTAAACATCCAGAGGGAACTAGGCTTGTCGATGTTCAAAAATGTTTTAGAACTAATGATTTAGATGCTATAGGTGATAAATGCCATCATACATTTTTTGAAATGTTAGGAAACTGGTCATTAGGAGATTATTTTAAAAAAGAATCAATTACTTGGAGTTTAGAACTTTTAACTAAAAAGTTTAATATTGATATCAATAAATTAGCCGTTACGGTTTTTGAAGGTGAAAAAAATATTCCAAGAGATGATGAATCAGCTTCAGTATGGAAAAGCCTAGGTATAAGTGAAGATAGAATTAGTTATCTAGACCGAAGCAATAACTTTTGGATTGCCGGAAATAGTGGTCCTTGTGGACCTGATACCGAAATTTTTTATTGGACTTCTGATGAACCGGTACCTAAAAAACACGATCCTAATGATGAAAGATGGGTAGAGATTTGGAATAATGTTTTTATGCAATATTATATGGATGAAAAAGGAAATATCAGTCCACTTTCACAAAAAAATGTTGACACTGGTATGGGTGTTGAAAGGATAACTGCTGTTTTAGAAAAAAAAGACGATAACTATAAAACTTCTATTTGGAAAGATATAATTAGTCAAATTGAAGAAGTATCTCATAAATCTTATGATGATCCTAAATATACAAAAGCTATGCGAATAATTGCTGACCATATTAGAGCTATAGTTATGATTAGTGGTGATGATGCTAAAATAAAGCCTTCTAATACAGATCAGGGGTATATTTTAAGAAGGTTAATTAGACGTACTATTAGATATGCTAAAAAATTAGAAATTGATATTAATAGTGATTGGGATATAAAGTTAGCTTCAATGATTATTGATAAGTATGCTAAATATTATAATGAACTTATTCGTAATAGAGAAACTATACTTGAAGTATTAAAAACTGAAAAAACTAAATTTAATCGTACTTTAGAAAAAGGTCTTAGAGAATTTGAAAAAATAACCAGACATTTAGATGAGGATATGATAAATAAAGATTTAGTTTTTAGATTATATGATACTTATGGTTTTCCAATTGAACTTACAGAGGAACTTGCTTTAGAAAATAATTTAAAAGTTGATACCGAAGGCTTTAAACAAAAATTTAAAGAGCATCAGGAAAAATCAAGAACTGCTTCTGCGGGTAAATTCAAAGGTGGTTTAGCTGGTGATGGTGTTATTGAAACCAAGTATCACACTGCAACTCATTTATTAAATGCCGCTTTAAAAGAAGTTATAAATAAAGATGTTCACCAAATGGGTAGTAATATTACGGCCGAGAGAATGCGTTTTGATTTCTCTTGTGATCATAAACTTACTGATGAAGAAAAAATGAAAGTCGAAGCATTAGTTAATAAATGGATAGAAGAAAAAATAGATGTTACTAATGAAATAATGAGTAAAGAAGAAGCATTAAAATCAGGTGCTGAATGTATGTTTATTGAAAAGTATCCTGATGAAGTAACAGTATATTCTATCGGAAATATTTCTAAAGAATTATGTGGTGGACCGCACGTTAAAAATACAGGTGAACTAGGACATTTTAAAATAAAAAAAGAAGAAGCTAGTAGTGCTGGTGTAAGAAGAATTAAAGCCATTTTAGAATAAGAATATTTCATAATATTCTTTTTCTATGTAATTTTATAAAAGTGTTGATTTTACTAATAATCTAGAGGTGGCGATGGTCAAAGTGTAACAAATATTAAGTATAACAATTAAAGCCTAAAAATAATAAGAAATGGAGAAATGTTATGAATATTAGTTACACTAAGCAAGGTGATTATTTATTACCTAATTTAATAGTAAAGAATAAAAAACAATATATTATAGGAAAATATGGATTATTAAGACTAGAATATATTAAAAAATATAAACTTGGATTATATTTTGATTTACTTGTTAATAATACTTTAAATGAATATCTACATGATATAGATACTACTATTATGGAGAAGGTGCAGAAGTTAATTAAAGAACTATCTGAAAAAGATAATATAAATGAGGAACTAAAACAAAATAATCAATTATTATGGGTAAGTAAAATGAATAATATAAAAAATATAGCAGAAGAAATAATTCTAAAGGAGTATATCTATGTGTGATATAACGGAAGAAGAATATGAAAAAATATACTTACCAGTTAGTATTAATTTTAATAATTATTTAAAAGAATTTATTATTCCTTATGTAGTAGCATTTTATATAGCAGATAGTTTCTATAAAAAGGTATTGTCTAAAGCACCATTTTATAATCATATTAATTCTGCAATAGATGTATTTAATGTAAGATGTGATATAGATAAATTAATACCATCCTATAAAAAAGATATTAAGAATAAAATATAATTTAAAAATAGTAAATTATAATCCAATGATATTAAAAAAAATTTATTAAAAATAAAACACTATCTAACATTCATTTGTTAAATAGTGTTTTTATGTTTTTAAATTCATATTAACTATTCCTATCTATAATTATAGTTTATAAAATTATAAACATATTTTTTTTGCTTGCTCATTTGCATAAGCTTCAAATCCAGCTTGAAAAGGATTTTTATAATCTTGTTGAACGAGTGCTAAATCATTGCCAAATTTATATGCACTAATACATTTCCATAGTATCATTGTTAAATTCATTTATTTCATCTCCTTCTAAATACAAAAATCATCATATACAAATATGATGATTGGGGACAAAATAGAAATATAAAAATTAAGTAAATTGTCTCCTTTCATTTAATATTTGTACACTTATCCTTGTACTTATAGAAAGTATATTACCGAATGTTAAGCTTGTCAAAATACTATTTTGGAGTGAATTTATTGTCTGGCCAGCACTGAATTTGTACTCCCGTACGAAATTTTTTTGTGGGTTTACTCCTAAACCCTAAAAAATGTTTAAAAAATTTGCTAGGCTATTTTCTTTTTTTAGAATGTGTGTTAGAATTATTGTAGTAGGTGATAAAATGGATTTAATTGAAAAATTAAAAAAAATTGGATTTATATATGAAGATGGAAAAGTGGAATGGCTTTCATTAACTGTTAATAACTATAAATTGGGTGTTAATTTAGAGGATAAAAAAATAAATTATGGTAATAAAATAGCAGTTAATAGGAATGAAGCATTAAATGCTAATATTCCAGAAAATATAGTTAGATTAGAATGTATTGCTCGTCTTTTGAGGCAAGGTTATAAGCCAGAAAAAATAGAATTGGAAAAAACATATAAATTGGGACACAAATATAAGGGTTATGCAGATATAGTTCTCTACAAAAATAATAAAACTTATATGATTATTGAATGTAAAAGAGATTTAAAAGAATTAGAAAAAGAAAAAAATCAAATGCTTGATGATGGTGGCCAATTATTTTCATATTATCAGCAGGATAAGTCAGCTGAGATACTAGTTTTATATACATCAAATTTTGAAATTCTAGATTTATATTCTAATTTAATAATATTTACAGAAGACAATTATAAAGATACATTAACAATGGGAGAAATATATGCTAGATGGAATAAACAATTTGATAGTACAAGGATTTTTGCACAGGAATTTTTACCTTATAATATATCTAGCAAACCATTATCATATAGAGATTTGGAAGATTTAAACGAAAGAGATAGTAAAATAATCTTTAATCAATTTCAGGAGATTTTAAGACATAATGTTGTTTCGGATAAACCTAATGCATTTAACAAAATGATGAATTTGTTTTTATGTAAAATAGTTGATGAATTTGAAGACACTAAACAAATTTTGGACTTTCAATGGTTAGAATCTGACGATGAAGAATCATTTATGACAAGACTAAATGATTTGTATAAAAAAGGTATGAAAATATATTTTCATAAAGATTTGATAGATTATACAAAAGATGATATTTTTAAGGTAGCAGGGAATGATCCGGAATTACTAAAAATGTTTAATGATTTAAGGCTTAAAAAAAATAACGAGTTTGCATTTAAAGAAGTATTTGATAATAAAACATTTATTGAGAATACATTAATAGTTAAGGAAATTGTAATGCTTTTACAAAACAAAAGAATCAGGTACTCATATAAGCAACAGTTTTTAGGAGACTTTTTTGAATTGCTTTTAAATACAAGTTTGAAGCAAGAAGCTGGACAATTTTTTACTCCTATTCCAATCGTAAGATTTATATTAAAATCTTTACCTATATATGAAATTATTACTAATAAAATAAACAATGGTGATAATAAATTTTTACCTTATACAATTGATTATGCAGTTGGGACTGGACATTTTTTAACTGAATCAATGGATTGGTATGACTTTATAATTAGGAATAATTTATTAGATCAAAACATTATGAATAGAGTTCAAAGAGAACAATATCAAATGTGGCAAAATTCTGATACACAATATCAATGGGCAAATGAATACATATATGGTATAGAAAAAGATTATAGACTGATTAAGAGTGCTAAAGTAAGTTGTTTTCTAAATGGAGACGGAGATGCTGTTATTATCAATGGAGATGGGTTAGATAATTTTAAGACAAGTATCGATTATAAGGGAAAATTAAAGTATTCTAACCCAAATGACAGCAAAATGAATGAACAATTTGATGTATTAATTGCAAACCCTCCGTATTCTGTTAATTCATTTAAAAATTATTTGAGAGATGCTAAAACATCATTTGAATTATTTGATAAAATAACAGAGAATAGCTCTGAAATTGAATGTTTATTTATTGAACGTGCATATCAATTATTAAAAACTGGCGGTGTTGCAGGAATTATTCTTCCATCAAGTATATTATCTAATGGAAAAATTTATACTTATACAAGAAATATTCTTTTAAAACATTTTGATATAATATCAATTGTTTCATTGGGTGATTGTACATTTATGGAAACTGGGACAAATACTATTATATTGTTTTTAAGAAAAAAAGATAATTCTATTTATATTAATATAAATAATAAGGTAAAAGAATTATTAAATTCTCCAAAAATTACCGATATTACAATAAATGGAGTTGATCATTGTATATCAAAATATTTAAAGGATGTTTATAATGATATTTTCTCTTTGCAAGATTATGACTTATTTTTAAAACAACCAGAGAAAGTAGACAATATTATTTCAAAACAGTATTTAAAAAAATATAAAAAGGAAGATGTTATACGATATGAAGTTGAAAAACTATGCATTTATTTAATATCTATAGGTCAAAAAGTGGTTATCGCAAATACTGGTGATTCTAAAGATGAACAAGTTAATTTCTTGGGATATTCATTTAGTAAAAGAAGAAAATATGAAGGTATGCACAAAAGATTAGATGAGAATGGTAATTTGGTTACTAAATTGTATAACGAAATGAATATAAATGATTCTACTAAATTAAATAGTTATATATATAATAATTTTAATGATAATGATTTTGAAATAGATAGCGATTTAAATGAGAATGTTGATTTGTATAATTTGAAGGATATTATAGAATTCGAACCTATTGGTGATGAATTTATTTGTAAAATTTCCACTACGCCAATTGATAAATTTAAAATTAATTCTCAATATGAAGTTAAACCACTAGGAACCCTTTTAATTAAAGAACCGATTGGAGGGTCAACTCCTTCAAAAGAAAATACCTCGTATTGGAATAGTAGCGATATTTCTTGGGTTACATTGGAAGATTTTGAAAATGATTTATATATAACTAGTTCTAAAAAATTTGTTTCTAATCAAGCATTAGAAGATAAAAAGATAAGAATTATTCCTAAAAACTCTGTATTGATGAGTTGTACTGCAACTTTAGGAAAAGTTAAAATAAATTCTATTGAATGTGCAACTAATCAACAAATAAATGCTTTAGTATGTGATGAAGAACAAATTATTCCTGAATTTTTGGCATACTATCTCTCATCTAATAATTCTCATTTACATTATTTAACTAATAATCTTGGTGTAAAACATATTAATCTTTCGTTGCTTAAAAGGTTACAAGTTATTGTACCACCATTGGATATTCAAAGAAAAATTCTTAAAACTATAGAGGTAGATAAATCTAAAATTACTGATATATCAGAAAAAGTTAATACTCATAGGTTAAATATAATTAAAACTATTAACCAAAATTTATCTGGAAAATATGAAAATTTGGAGGATTTATGTATTGATAATGGAATTAAAATTGGTGGGACCCCAGCATCATATGAATATAAATATTATCACAATGGTGAAAATCTATGGGTTAAAATTTCTGATATGGTAGGAGATAAAATATATGACACAGCAAAGAAAATAAATGATTTAGGTGTAAAAAATTCTAATGTTAAGCTTATAAAAAAAGGATCTCCGCTTATATCGTTTAAACTGACAATTGGAAAAACTGCAATTGCTGGTAAAGATCTTTATACAAATGAGGCGATTATGGCCTTAGAACCTATAAATGATATAGATAATAGATTTTTATTCTATTTATTTAAATATAATTTTGTTGATATGAGTGCAGATCAAAAAGCCTTTGGCAAATCATTAAATCTACCTTTATTAAAGAAACTTAAAATTCCATATATATATGATGATGATATAAAAATTCAATTGATTGATTATATATCGAATGAGGAAGACTTATTAAATAAGGCTAATATAGAGATTACTAAATTATCCGAAAATATTCAAAGCAAGTTTGAAGAAGAATTAAAAAAACCAACAAGTAATAATATTTAATTAAATACTTTATAAGTGTTGTCGATATAGTCAGTGTTATTTCAGAAAGTAATAATCCACAAACATACTGGAGAGTGCTTAAAAAGAGACTTCAAGATGAAGGAAATGAACTGGTCACAAATTGTGACCAGTTGAAATTGAAAGCTAGTGATGGTAAATATTGTTTAACTGACGTTATTGATATTGAAAATATGTTTAGAATTATCGAATCAATTTCTAGTAAGAATGCGGACCAATTAAACAATGGTTAGCAAAATTAGGTAGTGAAAGAATAGATGAAACATTTGATCCTTCGCTAGCAGCACAAAGAGCGATAGACTTATATAGATCCAAAGGTTATGATGAAAAATGGATTGCAAAAAGAATTAAAGGTATTCAAGATAGAAAACAACTTACTGATGTATGGAAAGATGGTGGAATTACTGAATCAAAAGAATATGCAATTCTAACAAATGAAATTTATAAAGAATGGTCTGGTATGACTGCAAAAGAGTATAAATCATTTAAAGGTCTTAGAAAAGAATCTCTAAGGGATAATATGTCTGATGTTGAAGTTGCACTTGCAGATTTAGGAGAAATAGCAACTAGAGAAATTGCCAAAAAGAAAAATCCACAGGGTTTAAATGAAAATGTTGAAGTAGCAAGACGTGGTGGCAAAATTGCTGGCAATGCAAGAAAAGACTTAGAACACGAAATAGGTGAGAGTGTTGTTACTAGTAATAATGCATTAAACTACGAATATGTAGATAAAAAAGAAATTGAAATGAAAAATTAATTACTCTCTAGCGTAATAATTTCTAAAAAATAAAAGTTATTACGCCTAACCGTAATAACTTTAAAATCGGGATTAGTTACACATTGACTATCGGCAGGTCTTAACATAATGTATATATTAAACTAAATAAAATAAATTATATAGAATAAAATCACTTTCAATAGTGATTTTTTGTATATAAAATATTTAAAAACATATTTTTAAATAGAGGTGGTAGTGTGAAAAAGCTTTTGGTAGTTCTAGTATTAAGTACATTATTAATTTTTCCAAATAAAGGAGTAAAAGCTGAAGAATTAAAATTAGCAGAAAGTGCTAAATCAGCTATTCTTATTGAAGCTAGTACTGGAAAAGTTTTATTTGAAAAAGATGCTGATGAAAAATTAGTACCAGCTAGTATGACGAAAATGATGAGTATGCTTTTAATAATTGAAAGTATTGAAAATGGTGTTTTAAAATGGGATCAAGAAATTACTGTTAGCGAAAATGCTTCAAGTATGGGTGGAAGCCAGATTTTGTTAGAAACTGGCGAAAAGATGAGCGTTGAAGATTTATTTAAAGGCGTTGCTATAGCAAGTGGAAATGATGCTGTTGTAGCTTTAGGTGAAGCTATTGCCGGAACAGAACAGGGTTTTGTCGATATGATGAATAAAAAAGCTAAAGAACTTAATTTAAAAAATACAAATTTTAAAACTCCTCACGGATTAGATGCAGCTAATCACTACTCAAGTGCTAGAGATATGTCTATTATTGCAAGAGAACTAGTAAAACACGAAAAAGTATTAGAATATACATCAGTTTATGAAGATTATTTAAGAGAAAATACAGATAGAAAAATTTGGCTAGTAAATACTAATAGATTAGTTAGATTTTATGATGGGGTAGATGGGTTAAAAACAGGTTATACTGAAGAAGCTGGATACTGTTTAACCGCAACAGCTAAAAAAGATGGTATGCGAATAATTGCCGTTGTTATGGGAGAACCTGATAGTAAAACCAGAAATAAAGAAGTAAGTGAAATGTTAGATTATTCATTTGCTCAGTATAAATTAGAAACCCTAATTGATAAAAATTCATCTATTGGCAAATATGAAATAGCAAAAGCCAAAGAAAAATATATTGATGTAGTTCCTAAAGAAGATGCCACAATTTTAAAAAAGAAAAGTGAAAAAACAGGTAATTCTAATTACGAAGTAAAATTAAATAGTCTAACCGCCCCTATTAAAAAAGGTGATGTTGTCGGAAAACTTAAAATAAAAGAAAATGGCAAATATTTAAGAACCATAGATCTTACAATAAATAAAACGATTAAAAAGGCTAGTATTTTTGAATTATATTTAAGATATTTAAAAGATATTTTTACAGGAGATATTACAATATAGATATAGTAGAAGAAACTACTATATTTTTCATTTTAAAGAGAAGCAGTACAGTTGCTTCTTTTATAAAAAATGTGTTATTATATACTTGATGAGGAGGGATAAAATGGAAAAGTATTTACCAAATATTTACCAAAAGAGTATTTATACCCTTGATTATACAAAGTTATTAAGTAAAGGGATAAAATGCATCTTATTTGATTTAGATAATACAATTGCTCCTTCTCATATAAATGAAGTAACTGAAAAAACTAAAGAATTAATAATAAGCCTAAAACAAAAAGGTTTTAAAGTTTGGATTTTTTCAAATAGTCCTAAAAAAAGAGTAGAAAATTTTAAAAATTTATTAGGCATCGATGGCATATATTTTGCTTGTAAACCACTTCAAAAAAAATTAAAAAAATTTGTTAAAAATTCTGAATTTCAATTAAATGAAATTGCTTTGGTCGGGGACCAATTACTTACCGATGTTGCAGTCGGTAATAAAGTTGGCATAACTACAGTTTTAGTAAATCCGGTATCTACTAAAGACCATTTAGTTACCAAATTTCTTCGTTTTTTCGAAAACCAAAAAATGAAAAAATTAGAAAAGAAAAAATTATTTAACAAAGGAGAATACTATGACTAAATGTAAAGGATGCGGAGCAGTTTTACAAAATACCGATGAAAATGAATTAGGATATACTAAAGATTTAAATAAAGAGCTATGTGAAAGATGTTTTAGAATCAGAAATTATAATGATTATAAATTTGTAAATAAAGATAGCGAATACTATTTAAATATTTTAAAGAAAATAGAAAAGACAAATGATTTAGTAATTTTAGTTACCGATTTTTTAAATACTGATAGTTTAAAAGACCTCAAAATAAAAAATCCAGTTTTACTAGCACTTTCTAAACGCGATTTAATTCCAAGAAATTTAGACGAAAATAAATTGCTTTCTAAAATTAATACTAATTTAAATATTTTAGATAAACTGGTCGTTGGAAGTAAAAATAATTATAATTTAGATTTGTTGTTTTCCAAAATCAATAAATATAAAAAAAGTAAGGATGTTTACGTTATTGGTTATACCAATGCCGGTAAAAGCACCCTTATAAATAAAATAATTAAAAATTATGGGGAAAATAAAACCGAAATTACAACAAGTATTTTACCTTCAACAACTTTAGATTTAATAAATATAAAAATAAATAAAGAATTAAATATTATTGATACTCCAGGCCTCTTAGATAAAGGAAGTATTATTTTAACTGCTGATAGTATAGTTTTAAATAAAATATTACCCAAAAAAGAAATTAAACCAATAGTTATTCAAATAAAAATAAATCAAATAATTATTGTAGAAAATATTTTAAGATTAGATGTAACTAAAGGAACAAATTTAATCTTTTATATGTCTAATGATTTAAAAATTGAAAGGTTTTATAAAGAAACGGATAAACTCAAAAACTTACCCGTTAAACATTTAGATATAAAAAAAGAATCAGATATTGTTATTAAAGGCTTAGGTTTTATTAAAGTGACTAACCAAGCTAAAGCTGATTTATATATCGATAATAAAATAAATGTAAATGTAAGAGCGTCAATTATTTAGCGCTTTTTCTTTACTAAATTCAAGCTTTGTGATAACATTATAGTAGGTGAGAATATGTTAGGGACGATAATTGGAACAGAAGAAGATACAATATTAGTAAAACTTAATATTAATTTAAATGAATTTCAAAACTTAGTTAACCTTCACGTCATTATGGAAGATGATGGAGTAATGATAGTTGGAGAAATTACAGATATTAAAGATGGTATAGCATATATCAATCTTTTAGGTGAGATAATAAATGATAAGTTTGTCTTTGGTGTTATTAGAAAACCATCATTTAGTTCAACAGTAAAACTAATTTCTAAAGAAAAAATTCCAATGGTTATTAGTGTTGATGATTATCAGGAGAAAAAAGATTTATATATTGGAACAAGCCCATTATATGAAGGAGTTAAAATAGGCCTTAATATCAATGATTTCTTTTCAAATCATTTTGCAATTTTCGGTTCAACTGGCTCTGGTAAATCTTGGGGAGTTGCTAATTTAATTCAAAGTATTTTTAGAAAACAAAGTACAGTCGCTTATAGGGCTAGTATATTTATTTTTGATGCTTATGGTGAATATCACGCCGCTTTTAAAGAAATAAATAAAATGGTTCCTGAAGTATCATTTAAAGCCTATACGACCAATACTAAATTTAGTGATTCTGAAATTTTAAAAATTCCATTATGGTTACTTGGAATTGATGATTTGGCATTACTTTTAAATGCTGAAAAGCCAACTCAACTTCCAATTATTGAAAAAGCTTTAAAACTTGTAAACGTCTTTGCCAGAGATGAAGGTGCCGTTATTAAACAAAAAAATAGTATTATTGCTCACGCAATTTTAGATATTTTATCAAGTGGTAGACCATCATCTCAAATAAGAGACCAAATATTTTCAATTTTATCGACCTATAGAACTAAAGATTTAAATTTAGAGACTCAAATATATCAACCAGGATATGTTAGATCACTAAAACAATGTTTATTAATTGATGCTAGCGGAAAAATCCGTGAAATTGAATTGATAACAAAATTTATTCAATCATTTGTCGATGATACCATACCGCTTACAATGCCAGATGGAACATTCAAATATGGCCTTGAAGATTTACGTTTAGCTTTAGATTTTGCATTAATTTCTGAAGGAACTTTAAATAGTGAAAAAGTTTATGATGAAGCGAATGTATTAAAGATAAGATTACAAACATTAATCAATAGTGATTATGCTGTATATTTTGATTATCCAGAATATATTGGTGTTGATGAATATATCAAAAATTTATTAATTGTAGCTAATGGAAGAAAAGCCCAAATTATTAACTTCAATATTAACTATGTTGATGATAGATTTGCTAAAACACTAACTAAAATTTATTCTAGATTATTATTTGAATATTCTAAGAATTTGGATAAACGTGCCTCATTACCATTCCATATTGTTTTAGAAGAAGCACATAGATATGTTCAAAACGATAATGATGTTAATTTAATTGGTTATAATATTTTTGATAGAATTACCAAAGAGGGAAGAAAATATGGGGTTATGTTAGGACTTATTTCTCAAAGACCATCTGATTTATCAGAAACTGCTATTTCGCAGTGTAGTAACTTTTTAATTTTTAAAATGATCCATCCAAGAGACGTTACATATATAAGAGAAATGGTACCAAATATTACAAATGAAATCGTTAAAAGATTAAGAGTATTGCAACCAGGTAACTGTGTAGCCTTTGGTAACGCTTTCCAAGTTCCTGTGTTAATTAAATTAGATAAACCATCACCACCACCATCAAGTAGTAGTTGTGATATTAGTGAAAACTGGTTTATTGATAGGAAATAGTAAAAACTATTTCTTTTTTTGTAAAAAATGCCCGAAAATACTTGCCAAAAACCTGGTGGGGGGGGGGTATAATGTTTATATAGTAAACTAGGTAAGGAGAAAAATGTATGAGTGAACGCAGAAAAAGAAATATAGTAATATGTACGTTATGCGGCGTACTACTATTAATGACTGTAGGCTATGCCGCATTTAATACACTTTTAACTATAAATGGAACAACATCAATTAGTAGTAACTGGGATATAAGAATAACTGGAATTACTAGTGAAGATATAGTAGGTGGTGCCTCAGATGCCGAATCAAGTGTAGTAGATAATTTAACGGCAAATTTTAAGGCAAATCTAGTATCACCAGGAGACAGTATAACTTATTATGTGACAGTAGAAAATAAAGGAAATATAAATGCTGAACTTGCCGGAATAAAAATGAGTAAAAATGATAATTCTGCTATAACATTTGAAACAAGTGGTTTAACAACAGGAGATGCATTAAATGCAGGGGATAAAGCTGTATTAAAAATAAAAGTAACATATAATTCAAATATAACCAAACAACCCGATAATTTAGAAGCAAATTTAACAGTAACATTAAACTATGTACAAGAAGGACATAAAAGCGAATGGAAACCAGAAGGAAGTAAAACCATAGAAGAATTAAAAGAACTGGTAACAACAGAAGGAGATGGATTATATGAAGATACATATGAACCAGGAAGATATATTTATAGAGGAGCAGCTCCTGATAATTATATAACCTTTAACAATGAACAGTGGCGAATAATAGCAGTAGAAACTGACGACACTTTGAAAATTGTTCGCGCTATAACTCTTGAAGAAAGGCCTTTTGATAGTCAAAATGCTAGGACTGATGGCTATTGTTCATATGCATATCGTGATGGTGAACATTTAGGCTGTAATGTCTGGGCAATTACTGATAATTACGACAATCATTCCAGTTCAACTGGTGGTACAAAAGGACCAGTAACTAAAGATTCAGAGATAAAAACATATTTAAATACAACATATTATAATTCAATCGTTGCCAATAAAGAAGCTATTGAATATCATAATTTTTATTATGGTAGTGTCTATGATAAAGCTGAAAATGAAACTGAAGTTGTTAATGAAGAAAAAAAATATGCTACTAAGAGTTATATAGGACTAATTAATACAAGTGATTTTTTGAAAACTAATACTAATACAGAATATTGCGGAAAAAATCCACACAATCCTTGGGCAAATTTTGCTTCTAATAATTGCGTTTCTACTGGTTGGATGCATAGAGTTTCCATTACTGGCTCGTGGTCTTATACTTTAAATCCAAATTTTAGTAATGGCTATACGGTAACTAGTGGTGCTGTCCAAACATTTCGTATGAATGGTTATTTTCAACCACAATATCCCAAAAACGTCTATTCTATCGTACCTGCTCTTTATTTAAAATCGGATATATTATTGTCAGGGGATGGTACCCAAGAGAATCCATATACAATCGAAAATTATTAAAGTTTTAAAATTTATAAAAAACCAAAATTGTCTAAGCAAATTTGGTTTTTTTATTTATAAGGAAAGTGCGTTTTGAAAAAAGTAGGAAAAAATAGCAAAAAAAATACCCCATTGGAAAAAG
>CANQNL010000007.1 GCA_947625215.1 uncultured Bacilli bacterium
TATATCTAAAACCTGATATAGAATTATCAGGTACTGGTACTGGGGGAGATCCATTTACAATTGAAAATTATTAAAAAGATTAATGTTAAAGCTAATAAGCTAAGAATGTATTTCCTTTTTAACACCATCTATTCATTTATTCATATACTAAATGTAGGGGGAGATGGATGTGCGATTTTCAGATAACTTTTTCAAAAGAGTAGAAAGTAAAACTAATGTAGGTAAACAGACTATTTTAGATTTAGCTGCTAAATTACAAAAGAGTGATTTAAAAAATGAAAGTACTTTAAGAGAGGTTATACAAGAATTAGGTCAAATGACTGGCAAAAGTGTTTCAAAAGAAAAAGAAGATAAAATAATTGAAGCAGTTGTTAATGATAAAGTACCTAATGATATAGATAAAATGATTTAAACTATCTTTGGATAGTTTTTCTTTTTACTAACATACTTTATTAATTTTCATATAGTATAAAAGGGAGTGATACAAATGGATTATGATTATAAATTCGGAAATACCTTTTATAATTATTATAATGATTTAGGTATAGAAAGTAAGGAATATGATATACTTGCGCCTGAGCAGTCACAAGATAGGCAGCCAGGTTTTGAATATTTAATGGTACCAAGACCAGTATTTGACAATCCTAATTATATAGGTACAGGGAAATTAAAAGATAAAGTTGCGATTATAACAGGTGGTGATAGTGGTTTAGGTAGAGCTGCAGCAGTAGCATTTGCTAAAGAAGGGGCAAAACTGGTAATTCCTTATTACGATGAACATATAGATGCCGAGGAAACAAAAGAATATATTAATGCCTTGGGCGGTGAATGTATTTTATTATCAGGAGATATAAGTGATAGAAAATTTTGTAAAAAAATTGTAGATACAGCTATTCAAAACTTTGGCAAGATAAATATTTTAGTCAATAATGCTGGAGTACAATATCAGCAAGATAGTTTAGAATGTATAAGTGATGAACAATTTGATAGAACAATGAAAGTTAATATATATGGAATGTTTTATTTAACGAAAGAAGCTTTACCATATATGAAATCAGGAGATTCTATTATTAATTTATCATCAGTTACTACTTTTTATGGTGACCCACAATTAATTGATTATGTAACAACTAAAGGAGCAATTGTCGGATTTACAAGAGCTTTAGCCAGAAATTTGGCTTTAAAAAATATTAGAGTTAATGCTATTGCGCCAGGTTTTTTCTGGACACCATTACAACCTGCTTGTTGGGTAAAAGAAAAAATACCTTCATTAGGAGCTAATGCGGCAATGGCTAGAGGAGCAAATCCTTATGAACTTGCGCCAACCTTTGTCTTTTTAGCTTCAGATGATTCAAGCTATGTAACAGGTCAGGTACTTCACAACAATGGTGGCGAAGTAATGGGCTAATAAATTAGGATGATATTTCAAAAAATTGTTCATATAACTAATTATTTCCACATATATTTAAGTAAATTATGGAAAGTAGGGATTATATGGAAAAAATTGATATCATCAAAAGTATTACTGAAAGAACAGGTGGGGATATATATTTAGGTGTAGTAGGAGCGGTTAGAACAGGTAAATCAACATTCATAAAAAGATTTATTGAAAACCTAGTTGTTCCTAATATTGAAGATGAGTATGAAAGAAAAAGAACCTTAGATGAAATTCCTCAGTCTGCCCAAGGGAAAACAATAATGACCACAGAGCCTAAATTTGTCCCTGGTAATGCGGCTAAAATAAAAATTGATGATTTTACAGCTGATGTAAGATTAGTAGATTGCGTTGGCTATGTTATAAATGGCGCTAAAGGATATGAAGATGAAAATGGTCCTAGAATGGTAAGAACTCCTTGGTATGAAGAGGAAATACCATTTATTGAAGCAGCTGAAATAGGCACTGAAAAAGTTATTAAAGATCATTCAAGTATTGGGGTATTAATAACTTCTGATGGTTCAATAGGCGAATTTTCAAGAAGTGATTATGCTCCAGCTGAAGAGCGAATAGTAAGTGAGTTATCAGAAATAGGTAAACCATTTATTGTTATTATGAATTCGACTAAACCGATGATGCCAGAAACAGAAGCTTTAGTAGAAAAACTAAAAGAAAGCTATAAAGTGCCAGTTATTCCTATGAACATTGATAATATGAGTGAAAGAGATGCTTATAATATTTTAAGAGAAGCTTTATATGAATTCCCAGTAGTCAGAATTAATGTTGAAATGCCTGACTGGGTAGCTTGTCTTGCGCCTAATAACTGGCTTAAAAAATCATATATGGATACTATTAGAGAAAGCATATATGAAATTGATAAGTTAAGAGATATTGATAATATTACTAAGGGTCTTGAAACTTGCGAAAATATAAAGAAAGCTTATTTATCAGAAGTTAATACATCAACAGGAGAAGTTAATGTTACGTTAGAGGCACCTAATGAACTTTATAATGAAGTTCTAAAAGATATAATTGGCATCGATATTACAAATCGTTCGCAGTTACTTACGCTTTTCCAAGATTATAATGAGGCTAAACAAGAATATGATCAAATTAAAGATGCTCTTAAAATGGTTAAAACTACAGGTTATGGAGTTGCCAGCCCAACTTTGGCTGATATGACTTTAGATAATCCAGAAATAATTAAACAAGGAAGTAGATATGGTATAAAACTAAAAGCTGTTGCGCCCTCTATACACATGATTAGAGTTGATGTAGAAAGTACATTTGAACCAATAATTGGATCAGAACTTCAAAGTAAAGAGCTTATTAATTATTTAATGAAAGATAGAGAAAGTGATACTTCAGATATTTGGAAAAGTGAAATATTTGGTCGCAGTTTAGATGTTATAGTACAAGAAGGAATTCAAGCTAAATTATCACTTATGCCAGAAACTGTTAGATTTAAATTACAACAGACATTATCAAAACTTGTCAATAAAGGATCAAGTAATTTATTTGCCATTGTTATTTAAGAATAGTAATTTTACTATTCTTTTTACATAGAAAGTAAGAAAAGGTAATAAAATGCCCAGAAAATAATGAAAATATGTAAAAAATGTATTAAATATATTGATTTTTAATACGAAAAATGATATTCTGGAAATGTAAGCAAGGTAGCTTAACAAAATTAAGGGAGGTATTTAGACATGACAAAACAAATGCTAGTTAATTACATTGCAGAAGAAACAGGATTAACTAAAGCTGATGCTACTAGAGCATTAGATGCTGCTATGAGCGGAATCGTTAAAGGACTTAAATCAGAAGGAAAAGTTGCCTTAACTGGTTTCTGTACTTTTGCAACTCAACACAAAGCTGCAAGAACTGGTCGTAACCCAAGAACTGGTGAAGCAGTTAAAATTCCTGCAAGAACTGCAGTAACTATTAAAGCTGGCGCTAAATTAAAAGACGCTGTAAACTAAGGCTTTTTATAGCCTTTTTTTTCTGCTAAGTATGGAGGGATTATATTGTATAGTACCGCATTAAAAGTTTTAAATAAAATAACTGAATATGGATATAAAGCATATATTATAGGAGGTTATCCAAGAGATTTATATTTAAAAAGAAGTTCAATTGACGTCGATATTTGTACTGATGCTACACCGATGGAAATTATGAGTATTTTTGAAGAGGTTGTAACTACTAATACAGAATATGGGTCAGTTGTTATTATGTATGAAAAAATGAGCTTTGAAATTACGACTTTTAGAACGGAAGGCAAGTATATTAATTTTCGAAAACCAACTGAAGTTAAATATGTTGATTCTTTAGAAGAAGATTTAAAGCGAAGAGATTTTACGATAAACACTTTATGTATTGATAAAGATGGAAGAGAAATTGATTTATTAAATGCTAAACAGGATTTAGATAATCGCATAATTAGAATGATCGGAAATCCAAAAGTTAGACTTAGAGAAGATGTGCTTAGAATTTTAAGAGCTGTTAGATTTGCTACCGTCCTTAATTTTGAACTAGAACCTGTTTTAAAAGCCTATATTAAAAAATACGCTCCATTAGTTAAAAAGCTATCAAAACATAGAAGGCGTGAGGAATTAGATATTATTTTTGCTAGTCCAAACAAAGAATATGGAATTAAATTATTATGTGAACTTAGATTAGCTGATAATTTGGATATTCCTAATTTAAAGAAAATAAAAATGACGCCATCAATGATTGTAACCTGGGCTCAGTTAAATGCTTTAGATAAATATACCTTTAGTCCTAGTGAAAAAGAAACTATTTCATTTATTTTAGAATTAAAAGATAAAAATTTATTAGATAAAAAAATCTTGTATAAATATGGACTTTATGTATGTTCTTTAGCTAGTGAATTATATGATGTTGATAGAAAAAAATTAAATAATGTTTATTCTAATCTGCAAATTCATAGTAAACTAGATATTGCTTTAAGTCCAATGGAAATATGTGAAATTTTAAATAAAGAGCCAGGTAGTTTTCTTAAAGATTTAATCAATGATTTAGAAGAAAAACTTATATATGATAAACTTAAAAATACTAAAAAAGATTTAACAGATTATATTACTAATAAATATTTATAAAACATACCCTTTAATAAGGGTGTTTTTTATGAAAAAAATATTTTTGTTATTAATGATAGTTGTGATAATATTTATCCATACAGGCGCAAGAGCTTTTGTTGTTAAAAATATTGACTTAAAATTAAAAGATAATGAAACTAGTATTGTTTTTTTAAAACTTAAAAGTAGTACCTCACTTCTTATTTCTACAAATAATAGTAGTGATTTATTTATTTTAGATTATAAAAATTTAGATAATCTTGATGAAGCTTTAAAAATTTTTAAAAGTAAACCAAGTTTATTTTATTTAAAAAATGATATTGATAGAAAAATTGATAATATCCATATTACTAAAGAAAATGACACATTTAAATTTCAAATAGCTAATTATATGCTTTGTATATATAATAGAGCTCAAAAAAATAGTTGTGATTTTGTTTATCTTAGAAATTTAGATAAAGAATTTACCATTAATGATAATATCTCAGCTATTTTTTACGATGAAGACATCGATAAAAAATTTCTTAAAGAGGTCGAAGAATCTTGGGTTGAAAGCAATATTGTAAGTAAGGAAAGTTTTACGATATTAAAATTAAATGAAGAATCTTATAATGTGGTAATTGTCCCATCGACAAATTTAAATAATTAGTTTATAATAATCATTAGGTGATTTATATGACAAGTAAAATAATTGATATTTTAAAAGATGGTAGTATTACTTTTCCTAAAAGTTTACTTACTAATTATAAAAAATTAAAAATCACAGATAAAGAACTTATTATTTTAATTTATTTAATTAATAATAATGAATTTGATCCTGAACGCATTTCTAAGGATTTGGATATGAAAAATGTCGATGTTCTTACAACTATTAGTAATTTAACTAAGAAGGATATGATTTCTTTAAATAATATTACTAATAATCATATTACCGAGGAATATGTATGTTTAGATAATTTATATAGTAAACTTGCTTTATTATTTATAGAAACAAAAGAAGAAAAAACAAGTAATGTGTTTGACTATTTTGAAAAAGAATTTGGCCGTACTTTAAGTCCAATGGAATATCAAATTATAGGTGCTTGGCTTGAAGATGGATTTAATGAAGAACTTATTCATTTAGCTTTAAAAGAAGCAATATATAATGGCGTTAGAAATTTAAGATATATTGATAAAATTTTATATGAATGGAAGAAAAAGGGAATTAAATCTAAAGCTGATATTGAAAAAGCTAGAACTAGTATAAAAAAGCGCAAAAAGGAAGAAGTGTTTGATTATGATTGGCTCAATGAAGAAAATTGAAGATTATTTAGATGAATTGTTTCCTAATCCAAAATGTGAATTAAATTATAATAAAGATTATGAGCTTGTTTTAGCCGTTATGTTAAGCGCTCAAACGACTGATAAAAGGGTTAATATGGTTACTGATGTTTTATTTAAAAAATATCCAAATCTAACTGCTTTAAGTAAGGCTAGTTTAGAAGATATTATTGATATTATAAGACCAATTGGTACATTTAATAAAAAAGCTAGTAACGTTATTGAAATAGCTACTAAATTACTTAATGAATGTGAGGGAAAAGTTCCTAACAACCGTGAATATTTAGAAGCTCTTCCTGGAGTTGGAAGAAAAACAGCTAATGTAGTTTTAAGTAATCTATTTAATGAACCTTGTATTGCCGTTGATACACACGTATCTAGAGTAAGCATTCGTTTAGGCTTAGCTAAAGAAGGAGATGACCCTTATACTATTGAGAAAAAATTAACTAAAAAATTCAAAAAAGAAGATTTGTGTAAGAGACATCATCAAATGGTTTTATTTGGCAGATATTATTGTATGGCTAGAAAGCCAATGTGTGAAACCTGTAAATTAAAAGATATATGTAAAAATAAGTAGAAGCACCTACTTATTTTTTATATTAAAAAAGCGACTTAACTGTCGCTTTCTTCACTAATTTTTACATATCTGGTTAATTCTCCGATATTTATATTATTATAAGAAACTTTGTATTTTATTTCATATTCTCCAGGCTCGGTTAACGTTATTGTTTCGCCTGATTTATAATTCTTATATGGCGCTTTATCTTTAGTAACAGTGGCAGTTACAGTTACTTCAGAAGATAAGTCTTCACCATCTAGTGTTACATTAATAGGATGTTTAACATCTGTCCAAGTTGTAATTTCCTTATTCTTTCCGATGTTTTCTTCACCTACTAACTTTTTTTCAAAGTTGTTAGCATTAAGCCCATTATAATTAACTTTAACTTCAACTCCGCTACTTTCACAGCCACCATAACCAGAATAACTAGTTTTAATAATATATGATGGTGAAGCGGTAATTGGAAGTCTAATAGTTGCAGTATTTTTATCGGTAGAAGTAACTTTGGTTAAACCGCTACTAGTTTTTAGATAAATATTATAGATAACTTTACCAAGAGTTCTTTCATTTATTCCCATTATGTAATTTAAGTATGTTGTTTGGTCTTTTGAAATAGCAAAGGCTTTATTAACAATTGGACTCCAATATGTTCTATTTAAAGCATCAGGTGTACTTATTGCTTTCCAAGAAAGAACAACATCACGGCCACCTTTAACTTCACCACTAACGTTAGTTACATTAGTAAGTTTATTATATCTATTTGATACTTCAGTAGGAACACTATCTTGAGTAAATAGTTCTTTTGTCTTCATACCATCAGGTGTTCCAGAACTTGGAAGTAATGGATAACCACAATATTTTTCAACAGTAACTTCTTGGATTGTATCAGGTTTTGTGAATTTAACATCTGATTTAAAGAAGTTTTTAGCTACTGCCTGGAATAATTTAGAGTTTTGGCTAGAACCAAATCTGTTATATCCTTTATTAAGATCTTCATAACCATACCATACAGCTATAGAATACTCATCATTATAACCAGCTACCCATAGGTCATTAACGGCACTATTTGGTAGTCTTCTAGCTTTAATTGTTTTTTCATCGAAGTTAGATGTACCGGTTTTAGCAGCAAACTCGGAACCATTAATATTATTGTATTTACCTAAAGCGTTTTGACCAGTATCAACAAGCATATCTGTTACCATATAAGCGGTATCTTTACTCATAACTTTAGTTTTATCGCCATCTACTTCAATTGTTTCATCATCTTTATCGAATACTACTTTTGTAAAACTATGGGGATCATTGTAATAACCATTATTAGCAAAAGCGGCATAGGCGGCAGCTACATCTAATGGTGATTCTCCAGTATAACCACCAATGGCGTGAGCTTCGTGTAATTTGCCATCAGACATAACTTCTGGATGTAAGCCTAAGCTAGTTACAAAATTTTTAATATCAGAATTTTTAAGACTTTGGAATGTTTTTAAAGCTGGGATATTTCGTGAATCAACTAAAGCTTCACGAATAGTAATAATACCTTTATATCTTCCATCCCAGTTATTAATTTCTGTTCCATCACTATAAGTGTGTTTATTATCGATAATTGGATGATAAGGGTTCCAACCTAAATATTCTACGGCAGGGCCATAATCGAATAATGGTTTAGCTGTTGAACCAATTTGTCTTTTCATCATTGTTGCTTTATTATATCCTTTGGCTCCTGTACTATTACGTCCAGCACCAACGGCAACAATTTCTCCGGTTTTTGTTTCTACGACAGCTACACCAGCATCAACACGATCATTTTCCCAACTATAATTTGTACCGTTCATAATTTTATTAACTTCATCTTGTTTAGCACGATCCATAGTTGTATATATTTTCATTGAGTATGAATAAGGATCATACCCAGTTCTTTCCTTAACCTCAACAGCAACAGTATCAATAAATCCTTGATATTGTGATGAATCGGTATAAGCAGAACCACCTTTAATAACAATTCTATCAACAGTCATTTTTTTAGCAATTTTATATTCATTTTCATTAATATAACCGTGACGTTTCATTAATTTTAAGACCGTTAAACGTCTTTTCTCTGTTTTATCAGGATTAAGATTAGGATCATAAGCTACTGGTGATTGGAATAATCCAGCTATCATTGCGGCTTCAGATATATTTAAATCTTTAGCAGATTTTTTAAAGTAAGTTTTAGCTGCTTGTTCAACACCATATGCTCCACTACCTAAATAATATGAGTTAGCATAAAATTCTAGAATTTCTTCTTTAGTATAATTACTTTCAATTTGGAAAATTGAAGAATAAATATCCGTGAATTTACGTTTAATACCAGCAAATCCACTTGATGTTGTAGAAGTTAATTGGTTTTTAGAAACCTGCATTGTAAGAGTAGATGCACCACCAGCTCCAGAGTTACCAGCTACTTGTCCTAACGAAGCTTTTAAGAAACGTGGTAAGTCAAATCCATTGTGTTGGAAAAATCTAGAATCTTCAGTTGCTACAATAGCATTTATTAGTGATTCAGACATTTCATCATATTTGATTTTTTCACGCATTTCACTACCTAACTGGGCAAATTGTTTTCCGTCACTATCATATAAAGTACTTGCTTCTTTAGTATATAGTTTATCAGGATCAAATTTATCAGCACTTACTGCGATGTAAATAACAAAAGCAATGCCTAGTAGAAGTATAAAAATGAATATGCTTAATAGAACTAATAAAATAATTTTTCCAATTTTCTTCTTATTAACTTTTTTCTTTTTAGCCATATTATCACTACTTTCCATTGGCTTATATAAATCTGGTTTTTCTATATTTTTTTCCTTTTTTGGTTTTTCTTTAGTTTTTTCTTTTGGCTTTTTCTTAGCTCTTTTAATGTATGGAATAATCCATAGTAAATTGATTAAAATTGCGGCTATTAAAACGATAAAGAAATTTATAATAAATGAACCAACAATTAAAATAGCAATACTTAAAAGTATCATAATAATAATTTTAGGATTATGTTTAATATAGTTTATCATATCTAATATTTTATTTTTCATTTTCCCCTCCGTCAAAATATAATTTATTTATAATTTCTAAATAATCTACCCTAGGATTATATCGGTCTTTAATTATATAACCATTTTTTTCAAAATACTCAAGAGGAATAGATTTCCTTTTACTATTATTTAGAAAATTTAATAAGCATTCAATAGTGAGTAAAAATGTTTTGTTTAAAGTTGTAAATCTAACAATTATAAAACCAATCCCACCGTGTCTATAAATGTTTTCTAGATGCTTAATTTGGTGATCGTGAATATTATAAAGTGGGAATGCGGTTTTACTGGCTACTTCTTTAGCTTCAAAGTCAATGTATTTCCCTTTATAAATTCCATTATAATCTGTTGTCGATGGTGTCCTAAAATAACCTTCTTTAATTACCGCTTCTAATCTCGATGGATAATCAACTTTTGAGATAGTAATAGGAGTAGGTTTTTTATATATGATAGCAATATCATTTAAACGATAAAATTCATTAGTAGTACTTAAATCATTTTCCAGTCCCATACCTCTATTACCATATGAATTATATTTGTGTATGCTTTTTTTTACGCCTGTAGGATATTTCATATTAAACACCATTATAATTATACTATAAAAGAAAGAAATTTTCTATATAAAATGATAAAGTTCTAATTTTGATAAGTATTGTCGAAAGTAATGAAAAAAAATAAGGTAAGTATTAGAATATGAATGGTGACAATATGAATATATATAAAGTTTATAAACTATTTGATGAAATGACAGAAAATATTGAAAAATTAAAAACGGCTACTTATACCAAAATTAAGTAGTTTAATTTTTTATAGAAACCGGTGAAAATACTTGTCAAAACCTGGGGGGGGGGGGTATAATATACTTAAGATGAATTAAATAGGGTGATTAATATGCTTGAAAAGAAAAAAAGAAATATAATTATATTCACGTTGTGCACAGTCTTACTCCTTATGACTATTGGTTATGCCGCCTTTAACACCTTTTTAAATATAAATGGAACAACAAGTATAACCAGTAACTGGGATATAAGAATAACAAATATTACTAGTAAAGCTAAAGAAGGCGATGCTTATGATATTGAAGAGCCAAGTCACACAGATTTAGAAGCTACATTTAAAACAGGATTAAAAAGCCCAGGTGATTCTATTACTTATGATATAACCGTCGAAAATAAAGGTACTTTTAATGCTTATTTAGAAAAAATAACTATCAATAAAAAAGATAATCCAGCAATTATATTTGAATCAAGTGGTTTAAAGGAAAATGATGAACTTGCGCCAGATACATCAAAAATATTAACTATAAAAGTGACATATAATCCTGATATAACTGAAGACCCAGAAGATAAAAGTGCAGATTTTACAGTAGAACTTGATTTTGGACAAGATATATTTGCTAAAGAAACTGTTACTTGGAAGTGCCCAAATAGTTATAGTTCTAAAGATGAACCAGGACCTGATATGAATTGTACTAAAGAGACTTCTGGAACTGTAATTACAACTTGCCCAAGTGGATGTTCTGTAAGTGGTAAAAGCTGCACAGGTACAGTTAAGTCTCAGCCTGTATGTTTAGTCGGTTATGTTATGGCTCTTGGTATAGGATGGACTTGTTGTAATCCATCTAGTCCCTTTGGTGAAACGCAAATGGCTTGTAATCATCCGCAAGCTTACGGTGTTGTTACCTCACAAACATACAATTGGAGTTGCGGTGGCTATAGTGTTGTATCACCGTGTGGCTATTGTCAATTAAATTGTAGTGATGTTACACCAACATTTTCGTGTCAATCAGGTTATACCCCAAATGGTAGTGGATCTTCAATGACCTGCATTAAAACAGAAACAGCTAAGCCAGAGCAAGTAACTACTTATACTTGCCCAGATGGATATAGATTAGAAGATAAAAAATGTTATAAAGAATAAAAACTTACAAATATATATTATAAAAAGTACCTAGCGAAAGCTAAGTACTTATTTTTTTAAATTTTCTTCCATTAGGGTTTTAACTTCATTATATAGCTTTTGATTAGCTTCTTCTAGTGACATATTATCAACCTTAAAAGGAGTTCCAAATCTGGCGACTAAATTTTTACTTCTAAATTTATAATCACCTGTTAAACCGAATGGTATAATAATTGCTCCGGTTTTTTGGGCCATTGAAACAGCGCCAAACTTGAAAGGAAGCAAAAATTCTTTAGTTTTATTTCTTGTTCCCTCAGGAAAAATTCCAATTGCTCCTTTATTTTTTAAAACTTCAAGAGCTTTATTAACAGCATTTTCATCTTTGATATTTCTATCAACCGGGATACAACCGACAGCTTTAAAAAACCATCTTGTTTTTGCACTATCAAAGTATTCCCTTTTAGCCATATATCTAATTTGCCTTTTAGTTGAGACAATACATAAACATTGATCAAATAAATGTTTATGGTTACCCGCAATTATAATTGGGCCTTCCTTAGGGATTGCCTCTTTATTTATAACCTTTGGATTATACCAAAAAATGAAAATTGGTTTTAAAATGAATTTAAATACTGTATACCAAAAATAATTCTTCATAATACTTATTCCTTATTTCTTTTTTTCTCTTCTTCTTCTATTAATTTTTTGAAATCAACTTTACCAATTAAGGTTCTAGGAAGTGATTTTCTAAATTCGAATTCATATGGGACTGAATGCTTAGATAAATGTTTTTCACAGAAAGATTTAATACTACCTTTGACATTAATACCAAGATAATCGCTTTTTAAAACAATAAAAGCTTTTGGAACTTCAACTTTATATGGATGCGGAATTCCAATAACTGTACAAGATAATACGGCTGGGTGCTGGGAGATAATATTTTCAATATAACTTGGATAAACATTATATCCAGAAGATACAATCATTCTTTTAAGCCTAGAACGGTAGAAAATAACTCCATCTTCATCCATATAGCCAATATCTCCAGTATGAAGCCAAATAAGTCCATCATCGTGAATTCTTAGAACGTTATTAGTTTCGATTTCATTATCTAAATATCCAAGCATAACTGTTGGACCATTTACGCATATTTCGCCATCTTCATTTGGACCTACCTCTTTATTAGTATCGGGGTCAACAATTTTAAAATAGTTACCTAAAAACGGAATTCCCACACTTCCTTTTTTATTGCCAGGTCCTGGTGTATAAGAAGTAGCCGCTAATGATTCGGTCATTCCATAACCTTGTCCTAAATTTATAGGACATCCGTGGTCTTTAAGATATTTATTTATTTTATCAATTTTTGAAAGGCTTAAAGAATCACCGCCAGAAATAATATATTTTATTCTACTTAGATCTAAATTTGGAACATTATTACTAGTTAGTAAAGCTTCAAATAAAGTAGGAACACCAATAACCACAGTAGGTTTTGTTTTATCAAGTAATTTATCAAATGTTTTCGCACTAAATTGGGGAACTAATATTGTTTTGACACCAATACATAAAGGTGTATGAGTACAAACTCCTAGTCCAAATCCGTGGAAGAAAGGCATAATTGTTAAAATTGAATCTTCATTAGGATCGAGCCTATTAAATGTAACAAATGATTGATGAACTAAGGCATTAAAATTTCCATTTGAAAGAACAATACCTTTAGGTACACCTGTAGTCCCACCACTATGCAAAATGACAGCTGGAGTATCTTTATGGTTACTTACGGTTTTTACAGTTTCATACTTTCCTCTATTAATAAAATCTTTATAGTAAATATAATCTGGATGATTTATTTTTTTTATTTCTCTTCCTTGCGTTAAACTATAACCAATACCTAATAGTAAAGGCATTGAATCCTTAGCTGAGGCAATAATTACTTTGGTTACTTTAGTTTCATTTAAAATATTTTGAATTTTCTCTAAAGCAATATCAATTGTAAGTAGCAGTTTAGTATGGTTGTTAATTAAATATGCTTTAATTTCTTCTTCTGCAGATAAAGGATGAATCATATTTGCAATGGCGCCAATTTTATTTACGGCATAAAAACAGATAATAGCCTCAGGCGTATTAGGCATACAAATAGTTACGACATCCTTTTCTTTAATGCCGATATTTTTTAAAGCTTTCGCACAACTATGGATTTTTTCTAAAAAAACTTTAAAAGTTGTTTTTTTACCAAAATATTCAATTGCTGGATTATTTGGATATTTTAAGGCGGCTTTTTCCATCATTTCATATATGGTTTCATCGCCAACGTTAATCTCTTCTACATCATAATATTTCATCCAAGGAGCATTTGGTTTATTGTGTTTTTTAAATTTTCCCAAAACTTTCATTGGTTACCTTCTCTCTAAAATCATTTTACTTATTTTTTCTTCTAATATGCGATTTTCTATTTCTAAATCTTTATTTTTTACTTCATATGGCTTTTCAAACACGATAGTTACTGACTTTCCAAATATTTTATATTTACCTGTAATTGAAAAAGGAATAATTTGGGCTTTAGTTTCATAGGCCATTTTAACTGCGCCTTTTTTAAAGGGCATAATTACATTGTTCGTTCTATTAATTGTAGATTCAGGAAAAATTCCAATTAATTTATCGTTATTTAAAAATTCAATAGCCGTATTAGTTGCTGTTTTATTATGGCTAGCTTTTCGGTCGACTGGGATTATACCTAAATTTTTAAAAATAATTCCTAAAGGTCCTTTCGTAAGTTCTATTTTAGCTAAAAAATGAACAGTTCTTTTAGTTGATGAAAGGAGTAAAACCGGATCAAAATAGTTGGTGTGATTACCCGCTAAAATTATTTTGCCAGTTTTTGGTATATTTTCTTTACCTATTATATGAGGGTGAAATACTAGTTTAAAAAGAAATGTGACAATCGGTCTTACAATTCTATATAAAAGTGGTTCAGTCATAGTATCACCTATACTTAATTATACAAAAAATTAAGCTATATATCAATCAAAAAAACAAATTAAATCATTTAAGAAGTATTTTATAGCTTTTGCTTTCGATATTGACAAAGATGCATTTTTACTTTAAAATGTATTATAAAGAAAGAGGGGATACCGGTGTATCAAGAAAGAATTATCCTTACTCCAAAAGATATATTAGAAAAAGAGTTTAAAATCGATACTCGTGGTTATAGACCACAAGAGGTCGATAAATTTTTAGACACAGTTATTAGTGATTATGAGGAAATGTTTGCTTTAATGCGTGAAACCGAAAGAGATAAGAAAGCTATAATTGATGAAAATATGCGTTTAAAACAAGAAGTTAGAAACTTACGCACAAAGTTAGAAGTAGCTTCTGAATCTAATGGTGGCGTTAGTAACGTTGATTTACTTAGAAGACTATCTAATTTAGAAAAAATCATATATGGAGAAAAATAGTATTTTGACAAACGCTGCATTCTTTGTAATGTAGAGGAAAGTCCATACTTGCACAACCTGTGATGGTTGTAGTGTTTGTGCATAGGGAAAAAATAACCTATGGCAGATTTTATCTGACGACGCTTAATTGACCTAAGGGTAACTATGGTCAAAAGCATAAAGTGCCGCAGTGACGATGCTTTCAGAAATGGAAGAGTGAAACGTGGTAAACTCCGCAAGCAAGAAACCCAAATTATGGTAGGGGAACCTAATAAAAAAGAAAAGAATTTTTTATGGGACCAGGTAACTGGTAGATAAATGTTTGTCGCCTAGTAATAGGTACAGAATATGGCTTATAAAATATTATTTTATTTATAAGGAAGGTAGCTTATGAAAGAAATAGGACAGCAGCTTAAAACGGCTCGTGAAAATATGAGTGTGTCGATCGAAGAAGTCGCTGAAGACTTAAAGGTAAGACCAACTCAAGTTGAAAATATTGAAGCTGGCAATTCTGAAGCTTTTGATGATGTATTTTATCTTAAGTACTTTATCAGAGATTATGCGAAATATTTAGGTTTAAATAAGGAAGATTTAGTTGATGAATTTAATGAATACTTATTTGATTATACTTCGAGATTATCGCTAGATGATATCAAGGTAGCCGTTAAAGAAAAGAAACCTGAAAAGGCAATTAAATCACCATATACCAAAGAAAAAAGAGGAAAGTTTCCAATTCTCCCAATTTTAGTGTATAGTTTAATTATTGTGTTAATTGGAATTGTCATTTATTTTATAATGAACATAAGTGACGATAGTGATAATTTTGAAGAAGGAACTGTCATATCTGACAGAAAGTAGGAGGAATTATGAATACGCCAAATAAATTAACAATGTTTAGAATCTTTTTAACATTTGTAATAATTGCTATTTTATTATTTCCATTTTCAGCTATGGGAATAACTATTCCACAAATATTTATTAATGAGACTTTAGTTATTGATATTCGCTATTTAATTGCGGGAGGATTATTTATAATCGCTTCCCTTACTGACTGTTTAGATGGATATATTGCTAGAAAGTATGATATGATTACCGATTTTGGGAAAATGATGGATGCTATTGCTGATAAAATTTTAGTTAATGCCGTACTTATCATATTATGTGCCCAAGGATTTATTCATCCAATTATTCCTGTAGTTATTATTTTAAGAGATACAGCTATTGATTCAGTTAAAATGATCGCTGGTAATAAAGGTAAAGTTATTGCTGCCAGCAAATTAGGTAAAGCTAAAACAATTGTAATGATGATTGGTTTATCCCTTACTTTATTCTATAACTTACCATTTGAATTATGGAATTTAAGAATAGCAGACTTCTTATTAATATTAGCGGCAATTCTTTCAATTGTATCAGGCGTTCAGTACTATATGGCAAATAGAAAAATAATATTCGAAGATGATAGGATTTAATCCTATTTTTTCTTTTTTTAAAAGAATTTTACATTTTTTTGAACAAATGTTCGTAAAAAGTGTTGACAAGATAATTTTTATAGGTTAAAATATAATTGTAGGAATCAAAAAATAAGGAGGAAAAATATGGCAAAAACTACAGCCGATAATGATCAAAATTTAAAAAGTGTCTTAGCAGATATAGAAAAACAATTTGGAAAAGGTTCAATTATGCGTTTGGGTGACGATGAAAAACGTGAAATTGATGTTATTCCAAGTGGTAGTATAGCTTTAGATATCGCTTTAGGAATAGGAGGATATCCAAAAGGAAGAATTATTGAAATATATGGACCTGAGTCAAGTGGTAAAACGACTTTTGCACTTCACGCAATTGCTGAAGCCCAAAAACTTGGTGGCAAGGTAGCCTTTATCGATGCCGAAAACTCATTAGATCCACAGTATGCTGAAAGATTAGGAGTTAATATAAATGATTTACTTCTTTCACAGCCAGATAATGGTGAACAGGCTTTAGAAATAACAGAAGCTTTAGTTAGAAGTGGGGCTATTAGTGTTATTGTAATCGATTCAGTGGCTGCTTTAGTACCACAAGCAGAAATCGAAGGAGAAATGGGTGATTCACACGTTGGACTTCAAGCAAGACTTATGAGCCAAGCTTTAAGAAAACTTGCTGGAATTATTAATAAGACGGGAACAGTCGCAATTTTTATTAACCAATTACGTGAAAAAGTCGGAGTAATGTTTGGTAATCCTGAGGTTACACCTGGAGGCAGAGCTTTAAAATTTTACTCTTCAATTAGACTTGAAATTAGAAGAAGTGAACAAATTAAATTAGGTACTGAAATTATTGGTAATAAGACAAGCGTTAAAGTTGTTAAAAATAAAATGGCCCCTCCATTTAAAACTTGTTCAGTTGATATTATGTATGGAACAGGCATTTCAATGGAAGGTGAATTAGCTGATTTAGGCGCTGAAGCTAATATTGTTGAAAAATCAGGTGCTTGGTATGCCTATAAAGGTGAAAAAATTGGCCAAGGTAAGGAAAACGTTAAAGAGTATTTTAAAGCTAATCCAAAGGTTAGAGATGAGATTTTAAAACAAGTTCGTGATTATTATCACGTTAGTAAAAATACCGAAAAACCTAAAGAAAAATAATTTAAAGTGACTATAGAAGTCACTTTTTCTTGACTTATTTTCTAGTCGCTTGTACAATATAGGTAGTGATTAAAAATCACTAAATAGTTATGGAGGTAATAATATGTCAAGTACTATTTTCTCCATTTTGCTAGTTGTTATTGGACTTTTTGTAGGTATTATCGCAATGATAATTTTAGGTTATGTTAGAGGCTTTTCCGCATCTAGAAAAGCCAATTCAATAATTGAAAAAGCCAAAAAAGAAGCTGATAAGGCTAAACGCGATAGCGTGCTTGAGGCTAAAGAAGAAGCACATAGAATAAAAAACGAAACTGATAAAGAAATTAAAGAAAAAAAACAAGAAATAATTGAATCAGAAGGACGCCTTTTAGCCCGTGAAGAAAGTATGGATAGAAGGGATCAGAACCTTCAAAATCGTGAACAATTATTAGATGAAAAAGAAAACAATTTAAACCAAAAGCAAAAAGATCTTCAAGATAAGCAAGTGGAGCTTGAAAATGCAAGAGAAGAGCAAATAAAAGAATTGGAAAAAATTTCCGGATATTCTAAAAAAGAGGCTCGCGAAGAAATAATGAAAAAAACTGAGGAAATGATGGATTTAGAAATTGCCTCATATATTAAAGATCGCGAAGCTGAAGCAAAATTAGATGCTGATAAAAAAGCTAAATCATTAATGGTATCAGCGATGCAAAAATATGCATCCGATGTAGCCAATGAACAGACAGTTACGGTTGCTACTTTACCTAACGATGAAATGAAAGGCCGTATTATTGGTAGGGAAGGACGAAACATTAGAACCATTGAAGCAGTTACAGGAGTGGATTTAATTATCGATGATACTCCTGAGGCTATTGTTTTATCTAGCTTTGACCCTTATCGTAGAGAAATTGCGAAAATTACATTAGATGCACTTATCAAGGATGGAAGAATTCATCCTGGTAGAATTGAAGAAGTTTATGATAAAACAGTTAAAGAAATGAAAAGCAAGTTGATGGAATATGGTGAAAATGCTTTATTCGAACTTGGAATTACTAAAATGGATAATGAGTTAATTGAAACATTAGGAAAACTACATTTTAGAACTAGTTATGGTCAGAATGCATTAAAGCATTCATTAGAGGTTGCCCATATTGCGGGGTTATTAGCTGGTGAACTTGGCGAAAATGTTAGTGTTGCTAAGCGCGCGGGATTACTTCACGATATTGGAAAAGCAATCGACCACGAAGTTGAAGGAAGCCACGTTGAGATAGGCGTTAAGCTTGCTCAAAAATATGGTGAAAATGACATAGTTATTAATGCAATTGCTTCTCATCACGGTGATACTGAACCTACTAGTGTTATTTCGGTATTAGTAGCTATTGCGGATGCTTTATCAGCATCAAGACCTGGTGCAAGAAATGATTCATTAGAAAACTATGTTCAAAGATTAACTGAACTTGAAAAAATTGGTAATGAAATTCCTGGCGTTGAAAAATCATTTGCTGTTCAAGCGGGAAGAGAATTACGAGTTATTGTTAAGCCTGAAGATATTAGTGATACTGAGAGCGTTAAAGTCGCAAGAGAAGTTAAAGATAAAATCGAAACAACATTACAATATCCAGGAACAATTAAAGTTGTTGTTATTAGAGAAACCAGAGCTACGGAAGAAGCTAAATAGGTTTCTTTTTTTTATTAGCGGCAAAGATAATACGAAGTAATTTTAAAGAATCATATAATATATTAGAATAGCAAGCTTATGTCTTTATTCATTAGTAATATAGAATAAGGAGGCGAAATATGAAAAAAAGAAAAACTATTATGATATGTTTTTTAATATTCATACTATCGATGATGGTGCCTAGCTATTCTGCTTATATGGCTAAATTTGAGTTTGATGGAACAGCCACAATCACTAGTAAATGGGATGTTGAAATAGTAGATGTTGAAGTGGTTAGCTTTAGTGATGGTTGTGATGCCGGCACACCAACATACACGAATAATTCCGTTTCATTTGATGCTAAATTAAATAAACCTGGCGATAGTATCACTTATAAGGTTAGTATAGAAAATAAAGGAACCTTAGATGCCGTTTTAAAAAATTTTATATTTAAAACTAACAATGATTCTATAATTAAGTTTGAAACGACGATGATTGATGAAAAATTAAAGGCAGGAAATTTAACCACATTTAATATTATCGTAACTTACGATAATAAAATTACTGAAATGCCTGAAAGCACCACTGACCATATTGTTGGAATTATTGAATATGGACAGGAATAGAAATAGGATAAGCTGCTATTCAAAGAAAGGTGACTAACAATGATAAGGCTTAGTAAACTGCTGGAACTTATTTTAAAAATTGTTTTTGTAATTGGATTATGTTTAGTAATTGCATATTTTATGGGCTTTCAAGAAAGAAACGAGCCAATATATGAATATACTATTAATAAAGACACTAATAGTGCCGTTTCATTAAAAGCCAATGATTTTTATAACAATAATTTTTACAGTGATTATTATGTAGCTTCAGCTATTGATCTAGTAAATACTAATTTTAAATATAAATTTGTTGGTAGTAAAAAAGCTGATATTAATTATGAATACAATATAACCGCTACCTTAATAGGAAACTTTAATGATAATGAAAAAACAGAAGAAGTATGGCGACAAGATTTTATTATAAAAGATAAGAAAAATAAAAATACTAACAAGGATTTTATGATTGATGAAAATTTCAAAATTAATTTTGATGATTATTACAAGTTAGTAAAAGAGTATGAAAAAGCCTATCATATAGTAATAGATGCACAATTAGAAGTGAAATTAAATGTTATTTATAAAATCAATGTAGCTAAAAATCATTCAATAAAAATCAAAGACAATATTGAACTTGTAATTCCCATTAATAATACGGTAGCGCATATCGATAAAAATCACAACAAAAAAGTAACCAAAGAGTTATTACCTAAGGTTGAAAATAATATAAATGCTTTATATATAAGTGGTATTGTAATGATGCTTATATCGGTATTTATTTATATGATAAAAATAGTGCTTGATAAAAATAATCGAAACAATGATAAATATTTTAAACATTTTTTATATAGTAACCGCGATTTAATTGTTACTGTTAAAAATAAACCTAATATTGATAATTTAAAAATAATGCATTTAGATATTATTGACGATTTAATTGATATAGCTGAGCAAAATAATTCTAATATCATTTATTATGCGAATGAAAAAATTTTATATGTAATTATCGGCAGTTATGTTTATATCTATAAATATTAAAAAGCCCTTTGGGCTTTCAGCTTGATAAATTGATATATCGAAATTGATATATCAATTTTTAGTTTTGACTTATTAATTATTCTGGATTTTCAATATCCGTAAATCCATTTCCTATAAATGCAACATATAAAACTATAATTGTCGAAATAACCGTTAAAATACCTGCATATATTTGAAGTTCAGCAGTTTTCGTATTTATATTATTTTCTTTTTTTATTTCTCTATCTATAAGATCAATTAATAAAAAACCTAAAGCAATAATAAAACCAGCTACTCTATAAAATTTTAAAACAGTATTAGAAGTTTTTTTATTATATAAAGGCTCTTTGTTTTGAAATTTTAATATTTGATTATAAGTTAAAGTTAATGAAATGAATAAAAGAATAATAAATAAAACTGTAAGCCCAAACTGCCATTTGGATAGTTTTAATTCCTCTAAGTTATAATTTCTCATTCGCTTTCTCTAAGCTCTTTTAATTCTAAAAGTTCACTTACAGTAACAAATTTAAAGCCTTTATCTTTTAACTTCTTAATTACTTCTTCAAGGGCATTAACCGAATAGGAATGGTTATCGTGCATAATGATAATACTTCCATCTTTAACGTTTGGTACAATATTATTTATAATGGCATTTGTATTTTTGACTTGCCAGTCTCTAGAATCGACATCCCATAAAACAAAGGTTAAATCAGTATATGATTTTAATCTGTCAGAATATCCACCATAAGTTGGTCTAAATAATTTTGGTGTAAAGCCAGTTGCTTTTTTAACTTCTTCCTGTGTTTTGTTAATTTCTTCCTTAAACTCGGCTTCTGACAATCTATTTAACCATTTGTGACTATAAGAATGATTACCTATTTCATTTCCATTTTGAACCATCCTTGTTAAAACCTCATCATAGAAATCCACTTTATTGCCAATGACAAAAAATGTTGCGTAGGCATCATTTTTCTCTAAAATGTCTAGAATTTTAGAAGTATATTTACTTGGACCATCGTCAAAAGTTAAAGCAACAATTCTATCAGTTGAACTAATGTTTTTCTTTTTAATGCTGATGTAGCTATCACTATCTTTTGATTTATCAATATCAATTAATAATTTAAGTGAATTAAGTGGAATATCTAGATATACAATGTTACTATTGCTTTTTAAAATATCAGGTCCAAAATAAATAGTAAGGTTTTCATCATCGATAGTAAAATATTCATAACTTACATTAGCTAAAAATTCTATGTCAGCTTCTCTATATTTTTCTAAAAGTTTTTGCTTAATATCATAATCTAAAACATCAAGATCACTTACAATGTCTTCCATACTTAAAAACTTTTTTGTGTTTTTATCATAAGTAAAAGTTTTTATTTTATTAATTGTTTTATTAGCTGTTATTTCTGTAGTCAAACTAATATTAACAACCGCATTATTGAGCTCTTTATAAGTATATGAAATATTAAGTTCAGGTTGTTTTAGATTACTATAATCTTTTTTAAAGGAACTATAAGTCCTATTAACATAAGAACTTATGGCATCATCCAAAGGGCCAATATTCGTAACTGGGTAATTAATGGCAACTAACTCTTTTTCATCTTTGATTATTGTTTTAATTTCTTTATCACAACCAGTAAAAAGGATTAATAGTGTTAGTAGTAAAAATAATTTTTTCATAATGTCACCTAGCTAATTATATGCTTGGGAACATTAATTATGTATGTGTAAAAAGCGAACATATTACCTTTTGCTTCAGTATTAAAAGTATGTTATTTTTAGAATAGATAAAAAGTAAAAAAATAGAAAAATCAAAAAACTGAAAAATTCAAAAAAATTAAAAAAACGTTTTTTATAAAAATAATTATTTTTAACTATAAAAACGTTTTCCCTTGAAATTAAAGGCAAAAGTCTGAATAATAGTCAAAATAGCATTATAAACAAAAAACTAAAAAAATTAAAAAACTAGAAAAATGTAAACTTGATAAAAATTATTTTTTGGCAAAAATGTTATAATTAAAGGGTTTGTTTAAACTGACTAAAAAAAGTTTAAAAAAAGCGAACATTTTATATTGACCTTTTACCACTATAACGTGTATAATTGAAGTACAAAGTAGGAAGGAACATAAAAATTATGGTAGACACAGAAGAAACTTTAGCAACTTTAACAGTTGTAAAACGTAATGGAAAAAAGGTAGAATGGAACGGGACTAAAATTGCTGTTGCAATAAAAAAAGGCTTTGACAGTATTAAAGATGAAAATGAAGAAAACAAATATACTGAAAAAGATATCAATACAATTTTTAATTCAGTAGTTAAAAGAATTGAAAAAGAGTATTTACCTTTGGAAAAAATTAAAATAGAACAAATTCAAGATTTAATCGAAGATGAGCTTAAGAAAAAAGGCTATGAAGATGTTTATAAATCATTTTCGGAATATCGCGAACGTAGAAATGTATCAAGACAAATGTTTTTTGGCGAAAAGAAACAACATAAATTTTTAAAGGCGATTGAAAGTTTAGGACTTAAATCAGCTAATGAGGAAGATGCCAAGAGAGAAAACGCTAATGTTGATGGTGATACGGCAATGGGAACTATGCTTCAGTATGGTAGCACGGTTTCAAAAGAATTTGCTAAATCATATTTAATGAAAGCTAAATTCGCTGAAGCTCACGATAATGGTGATATTCATATTCACGATATGGACTTTATGCCAATGGGAACTACAACTTGTTGCCAAATTGATTTAAAAAAATTATTTGATGGTGGTTTTTCAACTGGACACGGTCATTTAAGAGCGCCACAGGGTATTATGAGTTATTCAGCTTTAGCAGCTATTGCTATTCAGTCTAATCAAAATGATCAACACGGTGGACAAAGTATCCCTGCCTTTGATTATTATTTAGCGCCAGGCGTACTTATTACATTTAAAAAACATTTTAAACAAATGATTTGTGATTTCCTAGATTTTACTGAATTTGGTAAATTTATCAATATGGATAGAATTGCTAAAGATATAGATAAGTTAAAATCAATTGAAGTAGATTTAAGTATGTTTGATGTTTATACTAAGGATTCAGATGAAGTAAAACGTTTATTTAAAACTAGCTATGATAAAGCTTTAGCTAAAACTGATAGAGAAACTTATCAAGCAATGGAAGCATTTATTCATAATTTAAATACAATGCATTCCCGTGCTGGAGCTCAGGTTCCATTTTCTTCAATCAACTTCGGAACTGACACTTCACCAGAAGGAAGAATGGTATCTCGTAATTATTTACTAGCGACTGATGCTGGTTTGGGTAATCACGAAACTCCAATATTCCCAATTTCAATTTTTAAAGTAAAAGAGGGAGTTAACTATAATGAAGAAGATCCAAATTATGATTTATTTAGATTATCTTGTGAAGTATCAGCTAAGAGGTTATTCCCTAATTTCTCATTTATAGATTCAACTTTTAATATTGCAACTTATAATCCTGATGATTATAGAACTGAAGTTGGATATATGGGATGTAGGACAAGAGTACTTACTGATGTTACTGATCCAAATAATCAAGTTACTCCAGGCAGAGGAAACTTATCATTTACATCTATTAACTTACCAAGACTTGGTATTAAACACGGTATTGTTAGTGGAAAAACTGATTTAAAAGGTTTCTATAAAGAGCTTGAAGAACTTATGGATTTAGTCAAAGATCAATTACTTGAAAGATTTGAAATCCAATGCTCAAAACACGTTTATAATTTTCCATTTTTACTTGGACAAGGAGTATGGATTGATAGTGAAAGACTTAAAAATGGTGATAGATTACGTAAGGTACTTAAGCACGGCACTTTAACCGTTGGATTTATTGGACTTGCTGAATGTTTAAAGGCTTTAATTGGGAAACATCACGGTGAAAGTGAAGAAGCTGAAAAATTAGGATTAGAAATAATCAAGTTTATGCGAAAGAAAACTGATGAATATACAAAAGAATATAATTTAAATTTTTCATTAATTGCTACTCCAGCAGAAGGTTTGTCTGGAAGATTTACAAATATTGATAAAGCAATTTATGGTAAATTAAAAGGTATTACTGATAGAGATTATTATACTAATTCATTTCACGTACCAGTTTATTACAACATTACGGTTGCGAGAAAATTGAAAATTGAAGGACCATATCACGCCCTTACTAATGGCGGACATATTAGTTATGTTGAGTTAGATGGAGATACAGCAATGAATATTGATGCTTTTGAAAAAATTGTTAGACTTATGCACGATAATAATATCGGATATGGAGCTATTAACCATCCAGTAGATAGAGATCCAGTTTGTGGATATACTGGAGTAATTGGTGATGTTTGTCCAGGATGTGGTCGTAAGGAAGGCGAAGGCGTTCCAATGGAAAGAATTAAAAACGCAAACTTAACTTGCGGTTTAGGAAGATAGGAGGAATTAAAATGAAAGCAGAAGAAAGAAAAGTAGGAGAAGGAGTAAAATTCGAAAGAATAAGAAGAATTACAGGATATTTAGTAGGAACTACTGATAGATTTAACAATGGTAAAAGAGCAGAAGAACACGATAGAGTTAAACACGATGCTTCTAAATTAATGGCTAAATAATGGAAATTCGTTTAGCAAGTGGCCTTCAACCGGATAGTATTGTTGATGGCGAAGGTATAAGAACGGTTATATGGACTCAGGGCTGTAGTCACAAATGTCCAGGGTGTCATAATCCATCAACCCACGATTTTAAAGGCGGTTTTATAACTACGACTGAAGAAATAAATAAGGAATTATCTAAGTTAGAAGGTCAAACGGGAATTACTTTTTCTGGAGGGGACCCTATGTTTCAATCAGATGCCTGTTTAAAAATCGCGGCATACGCTAAAAAAATCGGTTTAGATGTATGGTGTTATACTGGATTTACTTTTGAAGAACTGATAACAAATAAAAAAAATATAGAATTTTTAAAGTATGTTGATGTTTTAGTAGATGGTAAATTCATAATGAAACAAAAAAGTTTGAATGTTGATTTTAGAGGTTCGCTCAATCAAAGAATTATAGATGTTCCTGCATCTTTAAAAGAAGGAAAAGCTGTTCTAATACCAAAGTATGTTAAACCACGTTATGTTGATGTAAACATACCAAAGCATAAGCATATATATATTTAGAAAATAGTAGCGGGTAAAACTGCTACTATTTTTATAAATAACTTTTCAAAATTTAAAGAAGCATAAATATACATAACTTAAATGATATATAAAAATATCTATAAAGTAAAAAATATCGGTTTATAGTTTTACATAATTTTATATAAAACGCATATATCTTGCAATAATATTACCTTTATTTATTTAAAAAATATATTTTATTACCTTTTGATAAATATTTCCAAATTTTTCTAATGTAAAATATATGTTTAGATAATTAAAAACAAAGTATAATAATAAATGTAGTATCTATGAAAATTTTAGCAAATATGTTAAAATATTATTATAAAGGAGCTGTTAATATGAAAAGAACAAGCTATATTGATAAATCCGGAAATCCAGTTAGTGAAACATTTGAAAGTAAAAAAATATTTTTAAATATATTTTTGGTGATTGGAACTATTGTACCAATAGTATTACTTGGTTTTATTGTTTATACAATAGTTGAAAATAACGGATGTTCAAAAATATATAGTAGTATTAAAACTGCTACCTTAGATTATATAAAAGATAATGATCAAATGCCAGCATATGATGGCGAAAGTGAAACTATTAGTATAGATAGATTATATTCTGATGAATATTTACGAAGAATTAGTACCAATAACTTAAAATGTTCAGGTGAAGTTAAAGTAACAAAATATAAAGGTAAATTAGTTTATACAATTGACGTTAAAGGTTGCGGAGTTTGTTCTACTAAAACGCGTTATGGTGCTTGGAGTAAAGAAACTTCTACTTTCCCATCTGGTAAGGGAATTGTTGATGTAGTGCCATACTATAATTATTATGAAAGAGAAGTATCAGCAACCGATTGGTCTGGTGAATTTTTAGATGAAGAACTTCAAGATGAAGAATCTGAATATGGTGTAAGACTTCCACTCGAGGAATATGAACAAAGAATGCCTGAGGTTCCAACTGAAGGAAATATTGTAGATATACAAGCATCTGAAAGCTATCAATATCATTATAAAGATAAGCAGTGGTTATGGTATGATGCACCAAAAGATTATTCTGAATTTTCTTCAGAGCAGCCAGCTGGATATACTAATAAAGATGAAGCGACAAAACAATATACTGAGTGGACTGAATATTCATTAAACCATCCAGAAGAAAAAGATTATCGTGAAATTACGCAAGTTACAGGAATGAAGTACTATTATTTAGATAATGGTAAAAAAGTGTATGCCAATAATGGAAAATATACGGCGCCTGATGATGTTGATAGAAAAAAATATAATCGTTATGATGAAGATAAAAGTCCTCTTTATCGCTATCGTGATGCTCAGTGGCGTTGGTATAATGGCGAAAGAAGGAGATATTCATCATATTCTTCAACACAACCAGCAAGGTATCCATATCGTGATGATGAAACAGTAAGAGAAACAAATTATACTTCTTGGTCAAATAGTTCAAGTATAAATGCCTCTAATGAAAGTTACCGAACTGAAGAAAGAAGAACATTAACCAAATTGCGTTATGTTTATGAAATTTTATCACTTCCAGTATTAAAAAAACCACTTAATAAGGAAAAATTTACTGATGAAATTGATATGACAGTTCCAGAATTTGCTGAACTTGAAGAATATAAATTAGATATTACATACAAATTTATATATAGAAAAAGATGATTTAAAGTCATCTTTTTATAATGGAAAATCATCGACATCAGTATCAAATTTATTTTCATTTCGGTTTATTTCATATATTGATTTTAAGGTTTCTAAAATAGTTTTAGAATCTATATCCGTATTAAAAATATCAGATAAAGATAGTACCCCAGTTATTTTATCTGCATTAGTAACTACAAGCCTTTTAATTTTATGCTTCTTCATAAGCTTTAAAGCTTCATCAGGACTTTTATTTTCATCAATTGTAATAACTTTTTTAGTCATATAACTTTTAATTTGTGAAAGCTGATTTGCCATATCACAAACTAAATCACGATCAGTCACAACACCATATAATTTATTTTTTTCCATAATTAAAATAAAACCTACATCCCAGATGTTCATTAAATTAGAAACAAAAAGAATATTATCATCAGGAGCACAGGTAATTAATTTTTTTGACATAATTTCTTTTATTTTCATATTATCACCATTTATATCTTGGACTTAATTTATATTATTATTCATATAAATTAGTATGAAAAGGATTAAATTAAAAAAGGAAAACAACTTTAAATTAAATAAAAGTAGCTTATTTATAATAAGCATAGTTTTAATTATTATTTTTGTTATTTTAGGATTTAATTTCTTAAATAAAAAAGCTTCTCCATTAATTATGACGTATGCTGAGATGGAAGCTAAGAAGTTATCAAGTATTATTATAAATAAAGCTATTTCTAAACATATTACGGAAAAAACATCAGGAGATGAATTATTTGCGATTACAAAAGAAAGTAGTGGTGAAATACGCGCAATTGATTTTAATACCGCGCTAGTTAATAAGTTTTTAACAGAAACTACTAATAGTGTTCAAATGAATCTAAGAAATATTGAAAAGGGAAACGTCGAGGCCTTAGAATTTTCTGATAGTATATTAGTTGATTATGATAAAGAGACTTTAGAAAAAGGAATCATCTATGAGGTTAATAGTGGAGTTATATTTGGTAATCCTTTGCTGGCAAATGTAGGACCAAAAGTACCAGTTAGGATAAATATAATTGGCGATGCTACTAGCTACGTTTCGACTGAAGTTAAAAATTATGGTATTAATAATGCCTTAATTGAAGTGTATGTTAATTTAAAAATAAGTGAAAAAGTATTTTTGCCTTTTTATAATAAAATAATAAATGTAGAAAGTAAAACACCAGTTGCAATGAAAGTGGTGACAGGAAGCGTTCCTAAGTATTATTCAAATGGATTAAATCAAAATAGTCCATCGGTAGTAGCTTCAGTTGAGGAAAAAAATTAATTTTGGTATAATATAAATGGTGATTTGATGAAAAAACAACATATTAATGGTAAAGACTATGAGCTAATTAAAGATTACCGTGATGGTTTTGATTTAACTGAAGTGTCAGAAAAACTTACTGAGTATTTTGATAACTATGATTATATATTAGGTGATTGGGCATATGGTAAACTTCGTTTAAAAGGTTTTTGTGATAAAAAAAATAAAATATTTAAGCCAATAAATGATTATGAGGAAATAGAATCATATATTAAAGATAATTGCGCTTATAATTGCCGATATTTTATTTTAAAAAAAATAAATAGCTAAAATTGACAAGTGTAGAACATACACATAAAATGTAATTAGGTGGTAAAATGGAAATAAAAAATTCTCTTTATAAAAATATTGGTGTGCACGCTATCAATACAATTTTTACAATTGATAAAGGAACAGTAAAAGTTTTACTTATTAAAAGAACGAATCAGCCATATAAAGATATGTGGTCATTAGTAGGCGGGGCAATGTATAATAATGAATTAATTATCGGTGCAGCTAAAAGAGAACTAAAAGAAAAGGCTAATCTTGAAAATATTGAATTAATTAAATCAGAAATATTTGATAAAGTAGATCGTTCACCACTTTTAAGAATGATAGCAGTAAATTATATTGGAATGGTGGATATTGATAAAGTAAATATTATGAAAAAGACGGCTAAAACAAGTGATGCAGAATGGTTTGCGATTGATAATGTGCCAGTGCTTGCATATGATCATAATGAAATACTAAAATCTAGTATAGAAAAATTAAAAGAACTTATTTTAACTTCAAATATTTTGAAAACTTTTTATCCTAAAGGTTTTACAATCCCTGAAATCCATAAAGTATATGAAAGCTTATTAGGAAAAGAAATTGATAGGCGAAATTTTAGGAAAAAACTTCTATCTTCAGGTTTAGTTATTGATACTAATAAAACAATTAATTTTGAGGGTCGTAAGCCGGCAAAGTTGTATAAGTTTAAAACTAAAAAAAATAAAAAATTATTTTAGATTAATAAAAACGAAGTTTGAAAAAGGTGGCTAGGTATTTCTAGCTATTTTTCTTTGCTAAATTTATTAAACTTAATGGATAAGCTTTTAAAAAAATAAAGAAAATGTTATAATGAATAAAGATAGGAGAGGGAAAATGGAACTTAAAGAATTATTAGATATTTATAATGACTATAATAAAAGAATAAATGATTTATGGAGGTCTCTTTGACCCACTATCTATGCAAAAAGAAATTGACAAGTTAGATGCTCTTATGAAAGAAGAAAATTTTTGGGATGATAAAAGATCTAGTGAAAAGGTTATTTCGGAATATAATTATCTTAAAAATTTATTAGAAAAAACTAAAAATTTAAAAGAAGAAATCGAATTTTACAATGAAACATTAAATGAAAACCCAAATAGTGAAACTTTAAAATACACTGAAAATGAGGTTCAAAATTTTGATGCTAGTTTATCTGAATTAGAACTTCAAATTCTTCTAGATGGACCATATGATAAAAATGATGCTGTTTTAGAAATTCACTCTGGGGCCGGTGGAACTGAAGCCTGTGACTGGGCAAATATGTTATATCGTATGTACACCAGATGGTGTGAAAAAAAAGGATATAAAATCGAAGAAATTGATAAACAAGAGGGCTTAGAAGTAGGCATAAAAAGTGTTTCAGTTATTGTTAAAGGGCATAATGCTTTTGGTTATCTTCAAAGTGAAAAAGGAATTCATAGACTAGTTAGAATTTCTCCATTTGATAGTAACTCTAGGAGACACACTTCTTTTGCCGCTGTTGAAGTAACGCCTGTTATTGAAGAAAATAATGATATCGAAATTGATGATAAGGATTTAAGAATAGATGTATATCGTAGTTCAGGACCTGGTGGACAGGGAGTGAATACTACTGATAGTGCTGTTAGAATTACTCATTTACCGACGAAAATAGTTGTAACTTGTCAAAGTGAAAGAAGTCAAATTCAAAATAAAGAAAGATGTATGCAAATACTAAAAAGTAAATTATTAAAATTAAAGCAAGATGAAAAAGAAGATGAAATGAAAAAACTTAAAGGTGAACAAAGTTCTATTAATTTTGGTTCACAAATTAGAAGTTATGTTATGTGTCCATATACTTTAGTTAAAGATCATCGAACAAACGCTGAAGATGTTAATGTAAATAAAGTATTAGATGGCGATTTAGATAAATTTATTAAGGAATATTTAAAGGGGAAATAGTATGTTACTAAAAAATACATTCGATGACAATAAAGTCATTCAAGAAATTTATAATAATGACAAATTAAAACGTTATTCGATATTTTTTATCGGCGTTGTAATTCAAGCCTTAGCATTTAATGTTTTTATCTTGCAGAGTAATATGGCCTTTGGGGTCAGTGGTATTGGTGTTGTTCTAAATAGTTTATTTGGTATTGCACCATCATATACAATTTTAGTGGCAAATGTGCTTTTAATAGTTGCTAGTTTTGTATATTTAGGTAAAGATGTAACTAGTAAAACAATAGTAGGAGCGATTCTTTATCCAGTATTAGTTCAGCTAACAGCAGGCGTTCCTGAAATGATTAATTTAGGAAATACTGAACCTGTAATAATTGCTCTTTCAGGAGCTGTATTATATGGTTTTGGAACAGGGCTAGTCTTTAAAGTTGGATATACTACTGGGGGCTCTGATGTTATGAAACAAATAATTTCTCAGTATGGCAAAACATCAGTTGGCCAAGCAACTATTTATGTCGAGGGACTTATTGTTCTTTCGTGTTTATTTGTCTTTGGATGGCAATCATTTATTTATTCAATTATTTCATTATATTTAGTTGGCTTTTTCACTGACAAAGTAATTTTAGGAATTTCTAAATATAAGACATTCCAAATTGTGACAAAAAAAGAAAAAGAAGTTAAACAGTTTATTTTAAATCAGTTGCACCACGGCGTAACTATTTTAGATAGTCACGGTGGATATACTGATAATAAAAGAAGAATATTACTTTGTACAGTTCCAACTAAACAATATTTTCTTTTAAAAGAAGGTATATTGCAAATAGATGAAGATGCATTCTTTATCATAACTGACACCTATGAAGTTAAAGGTGGCGCATAGAAAGAAGGGTGATTTATGGAGTTAATAAGACTTGCTAATGTTAAAAAAACATATAAGACTGGTGTAACTGCAATCCAGGATTTAAACCTATCCATTGAAAAAGGACAGTTTGTCTTTATTATTGGTTCTACTGGTTGTGGTAAAAGTACACTTATAAAAATGCTTTATCGTGAAGAAAAACCGACTTCAGGTGAAATAATTGTTGGTGGAGTAAATGTTGGAAAACTTCGTAATGGTAAAGTATATAAAATTAGAAGAAAAATAGGAGTAGTATTCCAAGATTATAAACTACTTCCTAAATCAACAGTTTATGAAAATGTTGCTTTTGCTTTAGAAATATTTGGTGTTCCAAAAGACGAAATTCATTCTAAAGTTATTAAGGTTTTAGATTTAGTTGGATTAAAGCATAAAATAAAAAGTTATCCAGCTCAACTTTCAGGTGGTGAACAACAACGTGTGGCTATTGCAAGAGCAATTGTTAATGGTCCGAAGTTACTTATATGTGATGAACCAACTGGTAATTTAGACCCATCTACAAGTATGGAAATAATGAAAGTACTAGAAGAAATCAATAGATTAGGAACGACAATAATAATGGTTACACATAGTATTGATATAGTTAAGGCTTTAAATAAAAGAGTTATTGTATTAGATTCAGGAAGAGTTTTAAAAGATTATCCAGAAGGGACGTATAAATAATGAAAGCATTAAGAATTATAGGTAGAAATTTTAGAGATGCCTTTAAAGGTGTATTTAGAAACTTTTCCTTATCGCTTGCCTCAATATCTTGTATAACTATAACTCTAGTTGTTGTTGCTGTATCAATTGTACTTTCATATAATGTTGATAATTTCACTAATTTAGTTGAAAAAGATGTTACGATTGTAGCTTTTCTAGATAATAAATTAGATGATGAACAAATTGATGACATTAAAGATCAAATAAGTTTAATTAATAATGTTGAAAAATATGAATTTATTTCTAAAACTGATATTACTAAAGATATGATGGAATCATCAGAAATATTTGATAGTATTATGAAAGACTGGTCTGATGATGAAAATCCAATCCAAAATACTTTCCAAATTAAAGTAGATGATATTAAAGTTATCGATAAAGTTGCTAAAGAAATTAAAGAAATTGAAGGTGTTACTTTAGTAAAATATGGAGAAGGAATGGTTGAACAATTAATATCAGTATTTGATATTGTTCATAAAGTATGCATTATATCAGTTATTGCTCTTGTTTTAGTAACAGCATTCTTAATTTCAAATACTATTAAGATTACTATTAATTCAAGACAAAGAGAAATAAGCATTATGAGACTTATTGGTGCTTCTAACTTAAATATTAGAATTCCATTTATTATTGAAGGCTTGATTTTAGGTGCTTTAGGAGCGATAATTCCAATTATCCTTACTATTTATGGCTATGATGCTTTATATCATAACTTTAATGGACAATTATTCTCACCATTTATTAAATTAATTGAACCAACACCATTTGTTTATACTATTTCACTTATATTACTTGGTATTGGTGTTCTAGTAGGTATGTTTGGTTCTTGGAGAGCAGTTAGAAAACATTTGAAAATTTAAAAATAAAACTTCAGTTAATCCTGAAGTTTTTATGTGTCATTTTATAAAAAAAGTGAAATATACCGGAGAGTAAATTTTTCTTCCAAAAAGTCCGAAAACACTTGCCAAAAACCTGGGGGGGGGGGGGTATAATAT
>CANQNL010000008.1 GCA_947625215.1 uncultured Bacilli bacterium
CCCCCCCCCAGGTTTTTGGCAAGTATTTTCAATGAATTTATTGCAATTTTTTGAAATTTTTGTAAACAAAAAAAGTTCTATTTAGAACTTTTATCATCGTGATACATCACATACTTATATGTCTCCATAATTACTAAGACAATAATAGCAAATAGAAGGAGAATACACATATGTGAAAAAGGAACTGTTTCAGCCTGTAATAAATGACTTAATGTTGGTGTTTCCATAACTACTATTTGCAGTAAAATTGCTGAAAATATAGTAAATACAATTAATGGATTATCACCAAGAGATATTTTAAAGGTACTTGTTCTTTCACTTCTGCAGTTAAATACGTGAATATTTTGCATAAATACCATTAATACCATTATATAACCTCTGGCTAAATTAACATCCATACCAGTATTTATTAAATAAGACCAAACACTAAATACAATAAGTCCTACAGCTAGGCCTGATAACATAACTTCTATTAATAATTCCTTATTAAATACCGTTTCTTTGGTATTTCTAGGAGGCTGATTCATAATTCCATCTTCTGCTTTTTCAAATGATAAGGCAAAATCTTGAAGACCATCAGTTACAATATTTAACCATAATAATTGAATGGCAACTAAAGGCATTGGAAGATTAAATAATATTGATAAAACGAAAAATGATACTTCAGCTACGCCACTAGAAAGTAACATATAACAAACTTTACGAATATTACTATAAGCACTTCTTCCTTCTTTAATACCTAAAACAATTGATTTAAAACTATTATCAGTAATAATCATTGAAGCAGTTTCTTTAGCCACATCTGTTCCACTACCCATTGAAATTCCAATATTAGCACTCTTTAAAGCGGGAGCATCATTAACGCCATCCCCGGTTACAGCAACAAATTCGCCTTGCCTTTTATATGAATTTATAATATTTAATTTATCCATTGGAGTTACTCTAGTAAAAACTTTTTTAGTTTTAACAAATTCATCAAATTCCTTTTCGCCTTTTTGAACCATTTTCCAAACTTCAGTTCCGGTAGTAACTTCATCAAAATTAGAAACCAACTCTAAATCTTTAGCAATAGCAAATGCGGTTAAAGGATGGTCACCAGTTATCATAACTACTTTTATACCTGCCGTTTTGCATTCATTTAAAGAATCTTTAACATCTTCCCTTACGGGATCAATAAAACCAACTAGACCATTAAAGTTAAGATTTTTAATATCATTACCATCATAATAATCTTTTTTCTTAAAATTTTTAACTTCACCATCAGCAACGGCAATAACACGGTATCCTTCTTTAGCCAAAGATTCATTTTGATTTTGTAGATATTTAGCATCTATTTTTTTGCCTTGCATTTTATTACAAAAACCAATAACTTTTTCAATTGAGCCTTTGACAGTACATCTTATTTTACCATTTTGTTTATAAAAAACGGCTGAATATTTATTTTCTGATTCATAAGGTATTTCTTCGATTACCTCGGCACTATCGATGTTTATTTTAGCTTTTTCTGAAAGAACTAAAAAAGCAACATCAATTGAATCACCTGAATATTTATTATTTTCTTCTTTTAAGGCTTCATTATTAAGTCTTCCACATCTACATATATCTAAAGCGTTATCAATAAAATTTTCATCGCCTTCAATTTCACCTTTGCTACTATATCCGGTTCCAGTTACCTTATACATTTTTCCATTAGGAAGTAAAATACGTTTAGCTGTTTGTTCATCGACTGTAAGTGTTCCGGTTTTATCAGAAGCTATTACTGTACAACTACCTAAACTTTCAACTGAACTTAATTTTTTAACAACGACATTCTTTTTAGCCATTTTATTAGATCCAATAGTAAGAGCCATTGTAAGCGCAAGCGGAAGACCCTCAGGCATTGCCGATACGGATAAAGCTATTACTGATAAAAATATATCACTTCCAGGAACATCTTTAGTAACTAAGATAAGAGCTATTACAATAGCCACAATTACAATTAACAAACTAATTTGCCCTGAAAACTTTTCCATTCTTATGGTTAGTGGTGATTTTTCATCTTTTGAAGTTGTAACTTCGTGAGCAATCTTACCTATTTCTGTTTCTTTTCCAGTTCTTACCACTATGCACGTTCCACGGCCAATAGCCACTGTAGTTCCCGCATAAACCATATTAACTCGATCAGCTAGTGGCGTATCTTTATCTAAAATGCAGACCTTTTTACTTTCGTTAACGCTTTCACCCGTTAATGTAGATTCATCAATGCCTAAATTATGAGATTCTAAAATACGCATATCGGCACTTATTTTATCACCAGAATCTAATAAGACAATATCACCAATTACTAAATCAGCCGAATCTATTTGTGTCTCCTTACCATCTCTTAGTACATTAACTTTAACTTTAATTAACTTCTCTAAACTTTGAGCCGTTTTTTCAGCTTTCCATTCCTGAACTGTTCCTAAAATTAAGTCAATTAAAATAATGAAAATGATGGCAAAAGCATCTACCATTTCACCAATTAAAAAACAAAAAAATACTGTTATTATTAATAAAATGACAATAGGATCTTTAAGCTGCCTTATAAAAATTTTAATAAAATTATCACTTTTTTTCTTTGGTAGTTCATTTTTACCATTTTCTTTTAATCTTCTATTAGCTTCTTCTGTTGTTAAACCTTCCTCTGTTGCATTTAATTTTTTTAAAAGTTCTTCTTCCTTTAATGTATGCCATTTCATAATGCCACCGTCCTATATTAACAGTATACCACATTAATATAAACAATAAAAGTAAATAATAATTCTTTGTTTAACTGTTGACATAAATTAATAAAAATAGATAATTTATCAAATTAAAAATCCTAGATAAATAAACCTATCTAAGATTTTTATGTCTTTAATTTTTATTACTATAATTTAGCATCGCTATCAGTAGCACCATTATGAACAAGTAATCCATCAATACCAACATAGAAATCGTGATTATCTTCAATTAAGAAATTATATACTTCGGTGTCTGCTACTGCATTAATATCTATCCTTGTTATTACTGCTTCATTTCCATCTATTGTTAATATTCTATCTCCTACTTTTAAGTCTTTTGCCTTTGTCCATCCTTTATTTATGACATAATATGGATGAATTAATGTACTTTTAATTTCTGTTTTATTTTCAGATTCTGATGCCCTATTATAATAATTTCCTATATTGTTTTTTCTATATGCTGGGGCATATTGTATTTTATTTATTTTTTCATAATTTATTGTTACTAACTTTCCTGTACCTTGTGAATATTCTTTTAATATTTCTTTTTCTTCTAATTTTTGTGTATTTAAATTATATGAATATACTTTATCTCCTAAATGTAAATCTTCTATCTTTTTATATCCATTTGGTGTTGGTACTAGAGTTCCGGCTACAAAACAACCAGTATAACAAGAATAAGATGCCTCTTTACTTCCGCTTCCTATTAGACCATCTGAATTTATAGCTTCTACTTTCCATTCCCTTGAATCATTATCTGATACACTTAAATTATATGAATAATTACATTCACCTGATTTACAACTTCCTGTTCCCACTGAAGTCCACGCACCATCATTTGTTTTTTTGTAATATATATTAACCGTATCAACAGTTGAATCTTTTTCGGTTATTGTATAATTAATTGATGTTGCACTGCAGCCAGAAGTTACTGATGTTACTGATACTTCTGGAGCTGTTGCATCTTTTTTCATTCCTTCTTCTACATAATTTAAGGTTATAGTAACTTCCGCTTTTAAATTATCAGGTTGCGTTGTAACTTCATCACTATAGGTGATTTTTACGCTTAATGTTGCCGTACTACTGGCATTTAATTTATCGCCATCGGTTATTCCACTTGTTTCTATTTTTATACTGTCATTGGTGTTTTCACTCATACTTATACTACTTAACTCAGCATTTATATTTCCATTATTTTCGACAGTTATATCATAGGTTATAGAATCTCCTGGTGATACTAGATTTGCCTCAAAGGTAGCTGTTAAATCATCTACTACACTTGAATTGGCATCTGATGCTTTTCCTACTATATCTTTACTAGTAATATTAGTTATCTTAATATCCCAGTTACTAGTTATACTTGTTGTTCCATTTATAGTTAAAAGTGTATTAAATGCGGCATATCCTACAGCCATAAGTAGTAATACTCCGCAAAGTGTACATATTATTATATTTCTTTTTTGTCTTTCACTCATATGATACTTCCTTTCTGAGTTTAGTTTTCCCATTTTTTTATTTTATATTCACTACTATTTTGAGTACTATTAATACTCAATTAAATTATAACATTAAATAAACTTTCAGTAAATAGCCCCCTTTAATCTATTTTAAAAAAAGACCATTGATATTTTATCAATAGTCTAAAAATTACTTTTTATTTAGATAATTTTTTAACAACTTCAGAAGAAACTTCGATTACCTTTTCTTTAATAGCATTAGCTGATTTTTCAATTACTGGAGTTCCATTTTCAACAGCATATTCTACTAAGTCTTCAGCAGCTTTTTTAAGTTTTTTAGCTTGTCTTTTAGCTTCGGCTAAAACAGTTTCTTTATTTAGGTTCTCTAAGCCTTCTTTAAGTTCTTCAATTTTAGCTTCAACTGCTAGTTTTACTTCTTCAGTATCAATGTTTCTTACTTTTCTCATTAAGTCATCAAACATATTCTTAATGTCTTGTCTTGTTTCTGAACCTTTCTTAGGTGCGAGTAAAATACCTAAAGCAGCTCCTATTCCAGCACCAGCTAAAAACTTTCCTAATCCTTTTTTTCCCATCTTATTTTCCCTTCTTTCTATTAACTAAATTTTCTATTCTACTAGAAATAAATGATATTATGGCATCACTTATTCCTACTACAGCGTCTGTTGTATTATCAATAACACTAAATACGCCATCTAGTTTAGATGATTTTTCATTAATATCATCTAAAGTTCTATCAACTTTACCCAATGTTTTAATGGCACGTACCACAAGCACAATAAGTACAATTACTAAAACTATTAAAGATATATAAAATATAACCCCCATAAAATCCATTAAATCAATATTAACCATTATTTATCTCCTTTTTGATACATCGAATCAATCATATCAAATAATTCTGTATCACTAATTTTTTTAGTTTCTCTTGTTTCTTTCTTTTTTTCTTTTGGGTCTTCTAAAATTTCTAAATCATCTTTGTTAAGTTCTTCTTCTAATAGATCAGTTAATCCATCATCTTTAGTATCAGCACCGTGTCTCATTTTTTCACCAAGTAAATCAGTATCTAACTCTTCAATATTTTCAGAGCTAAGAGCGTTTATTACATCTTCATCAGTTTTCATACTATCTAATGCCGCTTTAACAGAATCTTTTTTTTCTTCTTCAAATAAAGCTCGATTACGGCCAAATAAAGTTGTTTCAATATCATCCTCAAGTGTTCCGTAAGCCTTATTCCTAATCTCATCGACTGTTGCTTCTTTTGGATTATAATATGTTCTAGGTTTATCACTTTTCTTTTTGATATCTTCTTTTTGATAGTTTTTATCTAAAATTCCATATACTGGTGAAATAATTGGCGTTGGTTTAAAGACCTTTTTTTCTTCTTTTGGTGGGCTATAAACTTCCTTAGGTTCTTTTCGATATGATGAAGTTTTTTTCTTTTCTGGTTTTGGTTCTAAATTCATTGCACTAAAGTCTTCATCATCGAAAAATGGAAATTTATATTCATCTTCCTTTGGAGTTTCAATTTCTTCTTTTGGTTTTTCTTTTTTAACTTCTTCTTCGTATTCTTCTGCAGTTCTTCTAGCTGGTGCGGGTATCTCCACTTGCATAACTTCTTTTTTTATTGGTTCTTCGACTTCTTCTATTTCTTCAGTAAACAAATTTTTAAATTTATCCATTAATCCCATTAATAACACCTCTATTTCCCTTCATCTTCATAACGTAAGAAGTTATTATTTTCACTCTTTGATGAAAATTCCTCGTATTTATCTTCTCTTGTTGTATTACTTTTTCCTAATGATAATTTTATTATCTTTGGATTGTATTTTATTGTCGATAAAATGTATGAAGAATTTAAAACGGTTGTTTCAATTTCTTCTTCAGGTACCAAGGCTTCTATTTTGGCATAATTATAAACAAATTCTACCAAATATAAATTGCCTTTCTTTTCATTAATCTCTAAATAGCCTATATTATCGCCATTTTCAATTTTGCGAGAATAATATTTAGTGTAATTTTCTTTATATTTAATACTGTTTTTATAATAATAATTAATTTCATCTAAATATAAATAGTAATAGACACCATTTGAATAAAGTCTATCATTAGAACCATTACTATCAATATAAGTAACACCTCTTGGAACATAATACTTATATCCAATACCAACACGGTTATATAAAGTATTATCTTTAGATAGTACTACATCTACAATGTTATCGATATCGGTAGTATCAATTCTAACTATTGTACAGCCTGTAAGCATAATTAAAAGCAAACAGATAATAATACCCTTTTTTTTCATATAACACCTGCTTTATTAAATTATATCAAACTTTGTTTTATTTGGATATTTTTTTAAAAAGTTTACATGTAAATATTTGTCTATTTTGTTACTCTAACCATATATATAACTTCACCCATATTTGAAAATCTTTTTTCATATTCGGTCTCAACATTTGGAATATCATCTTCGTGAAGATTTAAGGAAATTTGTTCTATTTTATAGCCATAATCGGTAAATGATTTTAACGAAAATTCAAACAACTTACGATTATCAGTTTTTTGAATAATTTTATTTTGACCTTTAAAAATCTTATCATAACGTTTTAAAAATCTATCACTAGTAAGTCGTCTATGTTCGTGCCTATTTTTAGGCCACGGATCAGAGAAATTTAAATATAAAGTATCTATTTCTCTATCAAATACCTCTTCAATATTGGTAGCGTCCATTTTAATAAGTTTAAGATTAGAAAGTTTTTCGATATTTTGTTTTTGAACCGTCCTTACCATTATACTATCATACATTTCAATTCCGATAAAATTAATATTGGGATTTTCTTTAGCCATATTTATGATAAATTGTCCCTTACCAATGCCAATTTCTAAATGAATCGGATTACTATTATTAAATAGCTTTTGAAATTTACCCCTATAATTATTAGGATTTTTAATTATATAGTCTGAAGCTTCAATTACTTCTTTACTTCCTTTTACATTTTTAAGCCTCATTATATCACCTCTTTTATTATAACAGAAAAAGTAGTTTAAATACTACTTTTCTTATTTTTTAAAACTAATTTTTTTTGCGCTATATCCCTTGAATGTAATATTTGTTTATCAGCATTCGCAAAATCTATTTTTGGCATAGTACTAAAGTCGTGTAGTTCACTATAAGATGGTAAATCTTCTATATCAAAATCAAAATCACTTACTTGAAGTTTAGTTTGAACCTCGACAAATGAATTATTATTTGAATTATAACCTAACCTGCCACTATTAAATTTTCTATTTTTCAATAATACGTATTTAGCATTTGTAATTTCTACAGGATATATTTTAGTACTCATTACGCCAAGCCATTTTTTATCACCATCAGTATATACGTCTTTTCCAATATAACCACTTGGTATTTTCTCGTTGGTATCCACTGACGTTGTATTTAAAGTCTGGGTATAACTTACATCATATATACCATCTAATACATCACAGTCATCAATAATATCAATGTCTTTTATTTGTAGTTCATCAGCTTTATCTAAAACCTTAATGATTTTATCTTTTTTATCATAGTTTTCTTTTAAATAATCACAAAAATTGCAAAAATATGAATAATGTCTATTAGGATTTTTATCGTTTATATATTCCCAAAAAACATTTAAATCTCTGTTTTCTAATTCTTTAATAATATCTTTATATTCTTCTAAATAATTACTTAATGTTTCAGTTAATCTATCATAATATTGGTTAACTTCTTCTAGTGATATATTATCTAATATAATTTTATTAGCTATTTCATCGTTTGGATTATAATTATTAATATAATATAAAATTCCAGATAATTTAACATTATCAATCTTACTAATAAGCCCAAATGGACATATTTCAGGATTAACGTTTTCGATATCACCATAATATCTTAAAACATCTACTTTCTTATCACTTTTATGTTCTTTTGCATATAAATATATTTTTTCTATATCACTTAAATCGTGTTTATCAAATTTATAGCCATTTTTTATAAAATCATCATACATATTATGTTTTAAATAATAAAAACTATTTATATCATTTTCAATTAAATATCTAGTTTGATGAACAAAGTCTATAAACTTATCAAATGTCCCCTTTTCAAACTTTAAGACGTTTTTAAAAAAGTTAACGTCAATATTTTGCATCATACTACTACCACTCCCAATGCGTATTATAACATATTATACACAAAAATCAAGTAAAGGCATATAATTAATTAGAATAATTAAAAAGGAGGGAAATAAATTTGCCAAAAGATCGTAATTGTGGGGGAAATACACCTTATCCAGTATATCCAATGTATGGATATGGAAATATGCCAGGACCGCTACCTATAAATGGCATAAATATGCCTATGCCACTTCCTTTTCCCGAACCTACTGTAAGTAATAATAGTGGTGGTTCATCAGAAGTAAGTGCTTTAAGTAACAAAGTAAATAATCTTGAGCAGCGTGTATCTAATTTAGAAAATCTAGTTAATAAATCTTATTCTGGTGGTTACAATACTTCTAATTATCAAATAATGTAAAAGTTTCACGATGGTGAAGCTTTTTTATTTATAAATCAAAAAAAGCTATTACTAGCTTTCTGGCTGTTTAAAAGTAAAACTTATCTTTACTTCACTACTTCCTATTTCTGGTACGCCGGTAAAATCCGGATTATATTCTATTTTTACTTTGATTATTTTTGAATTATCTCTAGTTAGAATTTCTCCTTTTTCATATCCACTTGTGGTTATTTTTATCGCATCGTGATTACTTAAGGTTATCTGCTCTACGTCCGCTAGTTCAGCATCCAATGTTCCTTTATTTTCGATAGTTACATCATATTCTACGGAATCTCCTTTTTGATATAAGTTAGCTTCCATACTAGCCGTTAAATCTGACCAAACTGGGTCATTTACCTCTTCAGCCATATTAGTTATATTTGTCCTTTTTACATCAGTTATTTTTATTTCCCAGTTACTTGTTATTGAAGATGTTCCTGCTATATCAAGAAGAGTATTAAAGGCAGCATAACCTACTGTCATTAGCAAAAGTACAGCGCATAATGAAACTATGACTATACTTCGTTTCCTTTTCTCAGTCATTTTTTACATCCCTTCCCAAGATTGTTATATTCTGCTTTTTATACTTTTATTATATATTAGTTTCTTTGATATTGCAAGATAAACGCCTTACAAGTTTACATAGAAAAAAAGAAGATTACTAATCTTCCTTTATGACTTCTTGACATCTTGGACAAATATTATTAACAATATCCCTTTCATCAAAATAGTTCCAACATCTTTCGCATCTAACACCTTCAAATTTTTGAATTTCTACTCCACAATAATCATATTTTTTAAGTTCATTTGGAGTTATAACGACATCAGAAACAATTAATAACTGTTTTAAATGCGTAAGTAAAGGTGATAAAGTTTCTTTATCCTCATCTCTTAAATTTAAAATTACTCTGGCCTCTAATGATTTACCAATAATTTTAGCATTACGAGCTTCTTCTAAAGCTTTATAGACATCATCTTTAATGTTGAAAAATACACTCCATAGTTCTGTAAGTTCTTCTTTTTCATTATAAATAATTACCTCTGGGAAGTTTTCTAAATGAACGCTTTCTTCTTTAGTACCTGGAAGCAATTTATATACTTCTTCACTTGTATATGGTAAAATTGGAGCCATTAATCTAATAAGTGTATACAATATTTCATATAAAACGGTTTGAACGCTTCTTCTTTCTAAACTATCAGCTTTTTCAATATATAAAATATCTTTTGTAAAGTCTAAATAGAAAGTAGATAATGAAGCAACATAGTTATTGATTAATTTGTAAATTTCATCGAAGTCGTATTCATCATAACTTTTTCTCACCTTTTTAATAAGCTCATTTAAATTAACCATCATATATTTATCAGCTTTTGGCATTTTATCATATGAAACTTTATCTGTTTTAGGGTCAAAATCAAATAAATTACCAAGCATAAACCTATATGTGTTTCTAATTTTTCGGTAGCTTTCTTTTACTTGAAGTAATAGTTCATCGCTAAATCTTACATCCTCAGTAAAATCAACGCTTAAAGTCCAAAGTCTTAAAATATCTGAGCCGTGATCTTTAACAACTTTCATCGGATCAACGACATTTCCAAGGCTTTTACTCATTTTATTACCTTTACCATCTAAGACAAAGCCTGTAGAAAGTAAAGTTTTATAAGGGCTTTTACCTTCATAAGCTACTGAACAGATAAGTGATGAATTAAACCAACCTCTATATTGGTCAGAGCCTTCTAAGTAAATATCAGCTGGAAATGGGATATTTCTTTCTAAAAGTACTCCAGCAAATGATGTTCCAGAATCAAACCAGACATCCATAATATCAGTTTCTTTTCTAAATTTACCATTTGGACTATGAGAGTTTTTATAACCTTTTGGCAGTAAATCAGTAGCTTTCTTTTTAAACCAAGCATTAGAGCCTTCTTCTCTAAAAATCTCAGCCACGTGCATCATTACATCATAGTCTAAAATTGGAGTATCATCTTCGTTATAGAAAATCGGAATTGGTACACCCCAAGCTCTTTGTCTAGAGATACACCAGTCGCCTCTATCTTTAATCATATTATAAATTCTAGTTTTTCCCCATTCAGTATGAAATTCAATTTTTTCATCAATTTCTTTTAATAAATTTTTTCTTATTTTATCAACACTACAAAACCATTGTTTGGTGGCTCTAAAGATAATAGGACCTTTAGTTCTCCAGTCGTGAGGATATGAGTGTTTAATAAATTTTAGTTTTAATAAATAACCATTATCATTTAACCAATTAGTTATTTCTTTATTAGCATCTTCAAAATATAAACCTTTAAACATACCTGATTCTTTATTTAAAACACCCTTACTATCGATACCGTGAACCATTTCTAACCCTTCATTTTTACCGACAATAAAGTCATCTTCACCATAAGAAGGCGCAGTATGAACCAAACCTGTTCCTGCATCTAAAGTAACGTGGTGACCAATTACTACTGGACTTATTCGATCCATAAATGGGTGTTTATAGGTAACACCTACTAAATCAATACCTTTAAATGTATTTACTTTTTTATATTTTTCAAATTCAAATTCTTCCATTAAAGATTTCACAAGATCAGTAGCGACAATATAATAATCGTCACCTACTTTTACTTTTGAATAATCTAAATTCTCACCAACACAAATACCAGTATTTCCAGGTAAAGTCCAAGGAGTTGTCGTCCAAATTACTAATTTATCGCCAGGATTAATAAGGTCATTACCTTCTAAAACCTCAAATGGAACATATATTGATGGATCTTTACGATCTTTATATTCAATTTCCGCTTCAGCTAAAGCGGTTTCACTGCTTGGTGACCAATAAACTGGTTTCATTCCTTGGAAAATTAAACCTTTTTTTGCCATTTTAGCAAATACTTCTACTTGTTTAGCTTCATATTCTTTGTGCAGGGTAATATAAGGATTATCCCAATCACCAATAACGTTTAAATTGATAAAATCATCTTTTTGTTTAGCTACTTGTTCTAAAGCATATTTTTCACATAAAGCTCTAAATTTAGATATACTTAAAGTTTTTCTATCAACACCAGTTTTAGTAACGGCATTTTCGATAGGAAGACCGTGGGTATCCCACCCAGGAATAAAATCCACATAATAACCACTCATTATTTTTGAACGATTAATAAAATCCTTTAATATTTTTTGAAATGCGTGTCCTAAATGAATGTTACCATTTGCATATGGTGGACCATCGTGAAGAACGAATGGTTTTTTATTTTTATTTTTTTCTTTTAATTTTTCATATAGTCCCATTTCATTCCATACTTCTCGCATAAGTTTTTCATTTTCTGGCAAATTGCCTCGCATACTAAATTCTGTTTTTGGCATTAATAATGTATCTTTTAATTCCATATTTTCATCTCCTCTAAAATACTCCTATTACATAGCTATAATAAGCTATGAATATTAATAAAAATAATATACCTTCTTTTTTATTTATTTTATGATCATTAGCTGAACATAAAAATAATAAAACAGCCGCTAATAACATTGTAATTAAATCTATATAGTTAAAATTAATGGCATATATTCCGCCAAATATAATGACAGGAATACCAATAACCATTCCAATGTTAAAGATATTACTTCCAACGATATTACCGATAGCAATATCAGATTCACCTTTTTTCGCAGCAATTACTGAAGTTACAAGCTCTGGAAGTGAGGTTCCAAGAGCAATTATCGTAAGTCCCACCATTCTTTCACTAATACCGATTAGCTCAGCAATTTTGGTAGCTGAATCAATAACCGCATTACTTCCAAATATTATAGCAATAATTCCACCTACAGTAAATAATATTGATTTAAAAGTGGGAAGTATTTTATCATCTTCAGCTTGCTCTAAATCATTCCTATTACGAGCTATTGATATTAAATAATAGACAAAGACTAAGAAAAAAAGTATAACGACTAAACCATCACTTCTAGTAAAAGCATTAGTCATATTACTATCAAACAAGTTATCTGATAATAAAACGATAAATAAAGTCGTTATTAATATTGTAATTGGCAGTTCTTTTTTTACAGTCGCACTTTTTACGGATAATGGGCTGAACATTGCCGCTATTCCCAATATTAAAAATACGTTTACAATATTTGTACCGATAACGTTACCTAAAACAATATCGCCACTTCCAGATATTAATGATTTAATACTAACCGCTAGTTCTGGAGCTGACGTTCCAAAGGAAACAATTGTAAGGCCTACAAGCATTTTTGATACTTTTAGGTGTCTAGCTATACTACTAGCCCCATCGACAAAAAAATCCGCTCCTTTAATTAAAATAATAAAACCAATAATAAGTATAATAATATGTAATAACATTGTTTTATCTCCTTTTAACAAAATAAAAACTCATCCAGTTAAGGACGAGTTATTCCCGCGGTACCACCTTATTTTATAAATAATTATACACTTATAACTATAACGCGTTACCGTTTTTTCTTACTTAGTTTCGGAAAAACACATCAAGAGTGATCTATATATTATATGTTTATTAGTTCGCACCGACCACTAATTCTCTTTAAAACTTTATAATATACCGTCTCTTTCATCTGTTTTAAAGTTCTATTTTGTCGATCTCATTAATTATATCTAATTGAGATTCAACAATATCTTTCAAACGACGTTTAAAAATGTTTACATTTCTCTTCAAAGTCATTGCATCACTTTCAATTTTTTCAGCTCTCATTAGTGCTTCATTGACAATTCTGTTTGCATTTTTTTTAGCATCGTTCATTACAACTTCGCTTTCGCGATGCGCCGCTATTTTTAATTGGTCAGATGTCTTTTGAGCCATCATTAAAGCTCTATTTAGTGTATCTTCCATTTTTTCATACTGTTCAAGCTTTTCTTTTAATACGGCTGTCTGTTCAATGGTTTGTTTTAAAGCTTTGATTTCTGCATCTTTTTTTTCAATTTCTGATACCATCTGTTCTACCCTAGCAATTACATTATCTAAAAATGCATTTACTTCATCTGGATCATAACCTCGAAGTGTTCGATTAAATTTTTCCATAATCTCTACCTCACGCGGTGCTACCATATTATAGCACTTTTTTCTATTTTTTCAACCTTTTTTACCATTCAATATCTATATCGTTATTATCGTGGATGCCTTTTCCATCAGTTTCACCAGTAATTTCTCCTTGAACACTTACATTGTTTGGTGCACATAGGAAAATTCCGCCACCGATTTTTTGAATTTTTCCATTAATCGCATATATTGTTCCACTTAAAAAATCGATAATCCTTTTAGCTTGTTCTGGCGTTACCCTTTTTAAATTAACAACAACTGTATTACGTTTTTTTAAATGATCAGCTATTTGTTGTGATTCAGAATATGCACGTGGCTCTAAAAGTATCATTTTAGCTCCACCCTCTTCAGTTAATGCTTCTTCTGTTTTTATATCATAATATGCATCTACTGATGAAAAAGTTTCTTCTTCTTCACCCATTATTTTTTTCATAAAACCCATATTTATCCTCCTTGTTGTGACACTTTTCACTATACTATTGTCATTTTATCATAGATTTCTTAAAAATTAAATGTTTTTTCCTTTAATTTTACGTTTTTTGGTAAAAAAACATAAAATTTGTTATTTTTTTACACTTTTATTAAAGCAGTTTTACATTATAAAAACTTCATTAAGAGAGAAATGAAGTTTTTATATTTTATTTACTTTTTCTTAGACGAGCGAAGTCTTCGTATCTAAGAATATATTTATATGCGGTTTTATCGTTAAATATCATAAACCAGCATTCTAAATCTTCACGAATTTCATTATAGATAATTGGTGAATGTAATTCTTCTTCAATATCGACTAAATCAGTAAAATCTTTAATATGAACGACATCATATTGAGTTAGATTTGGAATATTTTCTGCTTTGGCAATGATATCACCATACTCTTTAAGTATTTTATTAAGCGTAATAACATATTCAGATTTTTTCGTAGATTGAAGTAGTCCGTGACCGATCTTTTTAAGCATAAATACCATAAATAATAGTAAGGCCACGCCGAATACTAATAATGGAATATTAACTTTAACATCGGTTTGTTTCTCAGGTGTATAAATTGTTTTACCACCATTATTTACATAGTCTGGTTTAATTTCAATTGTTGGTTTTACTAACGGAATACTTAAAGTCATTGTATTAGTTTCTTGTAAAGTACGATCTTTTCCAGGAAGTCCACCATTAATGTTAATTTTAAGGGCTACATCTACACTAGCATCAACAGATAAACCAAATTGGTTACGGAAATCAACCATTATCTGATTATATGTATTATAATCTATTGAAACTGTTTTAGCGATTGAAATGTTTTGACCAGTTCCATTTTTACTTTCTAAAGGAACAATGGCATAATCACGGGACCATACTTCTGCAGCTTTGTCATCATCAGCACTTGAATATGTTCCTTTTACTGAAGCTACTATATTATAAGAATAAGTATAGTCTATTTTTTTTGAACTTTGAAAATTATATCTTGTATCAACTTCAATATGATCAATTAATGAAGTAATATACTGTTTATTCATTCCTAGAATATTACTAGTGAAAAATGAATTTTGTTTTAAAACTACGCGGTAACTAAGATTACTGTTGTAATTATAACTATATAATTCTTCTTTATTACTTCCGGGTCCAGTTATACTTTTGGCGATGGTCCATATGGCGAAGGCCATAAAGCCTATAACGATTATAAGTAAGAAAACTTGTACCCATTGCTTCAAAATAATTTTGTTACCATTTTTTAGCTTCATACTCTTTCACCCTTTTTATTCCTTCCCCATTAAGACATCATTCCACTTAACCAGACTGACGGATATCCTATATACTTGACGACAAATGATACCTTGCCGACAATTGAATCATACCATACTGGATTAATATCCTTTCCATTATTATGGTCACCTTTAGTAATAAATATTCTATTTCCATTTGTATCGTTGTCAATTTCAACTATTCTATGAACAACATATTTTGTTCCACTAACATACTGAATAATATCACCTTTTTTAAGTTCATCTTTTTCAGCATTAGTTAGTTTTTTAATGACAACGGCATCACCTCTATCAAATGTCGGTGACATACTACCAGATAAAACGGCAACTGGCTGATACTTAAACAGTCCAATTACAAATCCGGCAAGTAAAGCAATAAATATAAATATGGGGATATAAACTACTGGATTATAGTTTTTTCTTTCTCTTCTAGTAAATCTTTCAACGGCTTTTACGTGGATATAATTAAGATAAATAAACACCGCTAATGGTAAAGTAATTCCAATAATAGCTGTTACAAACCAATCTAAGTTTGGTAATATTGGCACCACAAATTCTGGTAATGTAACAAAAAGCCTATAAATTATTGCTAGTTTAGCACCACCAACCACTGATAAATAAGTAATAACTCCATTTGACACTAAAAGTGGTATTAAAGTTGCAACAACATAAATAAATGAATCCTTTACCGTTTCAAAGTGATCGCCAAAATTATTAAATGATAAATTGGCTAGTGAGAATAGAAAAACAACTATCAAGAAATTTATTTTCTTTTTATGCTCGATTTTTAACATTGATGATCTTATAAATTCCTGGAAGAAAATTATTCCACCAAACGACCATAAGTTACTTGCAATACTAAGAATATTTTTTGAATATGGTGTACGTTGGAAACCAAAAATCAAGCCTAAAAGGAAATAAATAATGATGTATATTATCATTACAATAATCAAACTTTGAGTCTTATTACTCTCATCTTTTACCCGTAAAGAACTATCTCTACTGAGGAAAAGTGCTACGGCACATATACCAATCCACATTAACGGATTTATAAGTTCGTTATATAGTGGAATTTTAGATGGAGCTAAAACAAATGAGTTTACAATTATGTAAATAATTACCAATGCAGCTAATAATAATGATTTCTTCATCTTCTTCCCTTCTTATCTCACATAACTAATCCCCTTATCATACTATAAATAATTATATCATATGATGTTCATTTTATCAATTATTTTATTAAAAAATGTTAATCCTTTTTTAAAATGTTACCATATCATTAGTTAAAATGTTACTAAATATTTATTGTATAATATCTCTTTGGAAAGGAGATATTTTTATATGCATAATAAAGAATAACTGTCTATCAAAATGTATTAACTAAAATTATAAAAGTTAAATATTATAATGTTTTCTACGGGACTAAACAAATTGAAGGCCATAGAATAGATCCAATTAAGAAAGAACAATTGAGAATAGATAATCAGAAACAATTAGAACAAGTTTTAAAAGAACGAGATGAAAGATTAAAAGCAAGGGTGAGCAAAGCGAATTTATCTTGACCCTTGCTTTTTAGATTTCATCTTTTACAATACTCACACAAACAAAGCTTGCCTTTGTTTGTTATCCATATTATAAATCGATAACATTTTAACTAATGATTAACATTATTTTATTAAAAAATATACTATTATAAACTTAAATATGTCTAAAATTTGATATTTTATTAAAAAAAACAAGCTTAAAGCTTGGATTTTTATGCAGTTTCTTTATCTTGAACATATGATAATGTCATTTTTAAAGTTTCTGTTTTATTTTCTGGTTGCTCCGTTACGTCATCACTATACTTAATAGTAACAGTAAATACTTGCTCATTTTTACTTTTTATAACATCATCTTTTTTAATATTAAGATAACTATATTCAATAGCAGGATTTTCTTCTTCAGTAAATGAAAGGTCATCTAATTTAGCATCTAAGCTTCCAGCATTTTCAACGGATATACTATAAGTAATTTGATCACCAGGACTTACTAAATTTGCTTCAAAGGTTGCGGTTAAACCGCTATCAGGATCAACGGTCGTTGACACATTACTTGCATCACCTACTGGTGTCATTGCTGTAATACTTTTAATGCGAACATCCCAAGTAGATGTAATATTAGCTGTTCCATTAATAGTTAATTGAGTAGCAAAAGCCGCATAACCTACAGCCATAACTAATACCACCGCTAATAATAAACCTATAACAATATTCTTATGTTTATCCATTTTAAATCTTCCTTTCAAATAGAGATTTCTACTATCATATTAATAATAACATATTTATAAAAGTTTTACAATATTAAAAGGCCTTATTTGACAAAAGAAAAAGCCTAGAAATTCTAGGCATAAAATTATCCTTCTGTATTTTGAATATAAGTTAAGGCCATCTTTAACTTACTTTGTAATTGGGTTTTATCTGGCTGACCAGTTACTTTTGGATTATATTCTACTTTTACTTTAAACGTTATTGTTTTACCACCAGATTCTAAAACAGAATCTTTTTCTAAACCACTATAACTATAAACAATAGCATTTTCGCCCTCATAATTTGAACCGGTATTTTCTTCTACTAAATCGCCCGTGTCTTCTGTTGTACCTTCACCATTATTAGTTTGCGCAAAAGTGATTTCACTTAATTTAGCAGGTAATGTTCCTGCATTTACTACTGTTACATCATAAGTTACACTATCTCCAGGAGAAGTTAAAGTACTTACAAAAGTTGCTGTTAAGTCTCCTTCTTCAACTGCTTGACTAGTAGAAGCACCTGTTCCTACTTGTCCTTCATCAGCTACTTTAATTTCCTGAATATGAACATCCCAAGTAGATGTGATATTCGCCGTTCCATTAATATTAAGCTGAGTGGCAAAAGCCGCATAACCTACAGCCATTACAAAGACAACTGCAAGTAAACCACCAATTAAAGCATTTTTATTTTTTTGTTCCATTTTTCTTCCTCCTTATTAGCAAGTCCAATTACCCTGCTTACCATTAACTAAATAATAACACAAATATCTAAAATTGACAATATTCTAAACAAAATATTTCAAACAAAATTGGACAAATTATTTTAAAAAATCAAGCCTTAAGCTTGATTTAATTTTATGGTGAATCAGTATGCTGTACAAAATTTAATTCGACTTTCAAAGTGCTTTCCAATTGGTCTTTAGTTGGTTGTGTTTGTACAGCGCTATTGTATTCTACTTTTACTTGAAATACTTTAGTTGTACCTGCATCTCCTTCAGCTTTCTCAATTACATCGCCTTCTTTAATACCTGAAACAGTATAAACAATTGGATTACTTGGGTCATCAGCTGTTTTATAAGTACCTCCTTCTACATCTGGAGTTACAGTTACAGGATTATTAGATGGTTCAACTTCAACCACACCAGTATTTGCCTGGGTTACTGTAATTGAAGATACTTTGGCAGGTAATGTTCCTGCATTTACAACAGTGACATCATAAGTAACACTATCACCTGGGCTTATTAAAGTTGCTTTAAATGTTGCAGCAAGCGGATTGTCAGGATCTACTTTAGTTTCACCATCTACTGAATCTGCACCGGTGCCTTCATGTGCGCTCATTGCAATACTTTGAATATGGACATCCCAGTTAGATGTGATATTAGCTGTTCCATTGATAGTTAATTGGGTAGCAAAAGCCGCATAACCTACAGCCATAACTAAAACAATTGCGAGTAGACCTCCGATTAACATATTTTTATTTTTTTGTTCCATACTTTTCTTCCTTTCTGATTTGGCTAGGTTATACTCCCCTACCATTACTTAAATAATAGCACAATTATTTTAAATTGACAATATTTTAAGCAAAATTTAACATTATTTAAAAAAATCAAGCCTTAAGCTTGATTTAATTTTATGGTGAATCAGTATGTTGTATAAAGTTTAATTCAACAGTCAAAGTACTTGTTAATTGAGCTGCCTCTGGTTGTCCTGTTACTTCCGGATTATATTCTACTTTTATTTTAAATTCTTTCGTTTGATTTGAAGGCTCTATTGTATCACTTTTTTTAATTTCCGTAACTGAGTAAACAATTGGATTGTTTTTCTCAGAATCAGTTGTAAAAGTGCCTTCCTCCTGAGTTCCAGTTATAGTTACATCATCGTTAGCTGGGCTTTCTTCGACCATACCAGTATTTTTCTGACTTACTGTTATTGAAGATACTTCAGCAGGTAATGTACCAGCATTTACAACAGTAACCTTATAAGTAATTGAATCTCCTGGACTTACTAGTTTAGTACTAAAGGTTGCTTTTAAAGGATCATCAGGATCCACCTTTGTACCTTCAGCTACATTTTCAGCCGTACCAGTTGGTTCACCATCCACTTCAATGTTTTGAATATGGACATCCCAGTTAGATGTGATATTAGCTGTTCCGTTAATAGTTAATTGAGTAGCAAAAGCCGCATAACCCACAGCCATAACTAAAACAATTGCGAGTAGACCTCCGATTAACATATTTTTATTTTTTTGTTCCATACTTTTCTTCCTTTCTGATGTGGCTAGGTTATACTTCCCTACCATTACTTAAATAATAACACAATTATTTTAAATTGACAACATTTAAAACTAAATTTGACATTATTTTAAAATCAAGCTTTAAGCTTGATTTAATTTTATGGTGAATCAGTATGTTGTACAAAATTTAATTCAACTTTCAAAGTACTTTCCAATTGTTCTTTAGTTGGTTGTGTAGTTACAGCACTATTGTATTCTACTTTTATTTTAAATGTTTTTGTTGTACCCTCTTCTCCTGCTGACTTTTCAATTACATCACCTTGCTTAATATCTGAAACGGTATAAACAATTGGATTACTAGCATCATCAGAAGTTTTATAAGTGTTGTCTTCCTTAGGGCCAGTTACATCTACAGGAGTATCGGATGGATCAACTTCAACCACACCAGTATTTTTCTGAGTTACTGTAATTGAAGATACTTCGGCAGGTAATGTACCACTATTTTCGACTACAACATCATAAGTGACACTATCACCTGGGCTTACTAAATTGGCTTTAAAGGTTGCTGCAAGCGGATTTTCAGGGTCTACTTTAGTTTCACCACCCTCTGAATCTGTGCCGGTGCCTTCGTTTGCGCTCATTGTAATACTTTTAATATGAACATCCCAGTTAGATGTGATATTAGCTGTTCCGTTAATAGTTAATTGGGTAGCAAAAGCCGCATAACCCACAGCCATAACTAAAACAATTGCAAGTAAACCTCCGATTAATATATTTTTATTTTTCTGTTCCATACTTTTCTTCCTTTCTAATTTGGCTAGGTTTATGCTTCCCTACCATTACTTAAATAATAACACATTTACTTATTCATCGCAAGGTCTTTATATCATTTTGTCATTTTTTGACAAAAACTAAGCAAATTTTTGGTTTAAGATTTATTTTCAACATATTGAAGAGTCATAGTAAGATTACTTTTTAACTGCTGAGCTGTAGGCTGAGTTTGAATTGCATTATTGTAAGTAACTGTCACTTTAAAAGTTACAGTTCCTATTGTAGGCGGTAATACATCATTTTCTTGAATATCACTATAAGTATAAACTATTGGATTAGTTAAGAGCTGTTCTTGGGTTAGATTTTCACTAGGTTCATCGCCACCTGTATTTTTTTGATCAAAAGTGATTTTTTCTAATTTAGCAGGTAATGTTCCCTCATTTACTACTGTAATTTTATAAGTTATGGAGTCTCCTGGGCTTAATAAATTAGTTCCAAAATTAGCTGTTAATGAATCTTCTTCATTTACTTTAGTTACTCCATCATCATTAGTAGCCGTACCAACAGTTCCCTCTGGATCTACGTCAATACTTGAAATATGGACATCCCAATTAGATGTAATAGTAGCGGTTCCATTAATATTTAACTGAGTAGCAAAAGCGGCATAGCCTACTACCATTAATAATACAATAACTAGTAATCCATCTATTAAAAGGGTTTTGTTTTGTTTCATACTTCTTCCTCCCTTATCCTATCATTAATTAAATGATACCATATTTTACACTTATTTACAAGATAATTATTTAAGAAAAAACCAAGCAAATTCTTGGCTTAAGTTTCTTTATAAAATAGTTATTTAAAGGTTTTAATAAATTTTATCCTTTTACATTTTGAACATAAGATAAAGTCATAACTAAAGAACTTTTCATTTGTTCAGGCAAAGGCTGATTATGGGCATTTGGATTATACTGAACAACAACCTGGAATGTTTTTTGCTCAGATACTGGTAAAACATCATCTTTTTCGATTCCCTTATAACTATAAACAATAGGATTACTTGCAATCTGTTCTGGGGTTAATTTTTCACCAGGTACCCCTGTCCCAATATTTTTTTGTTCAAGAATCATATCATCTAATTTAGCTTCTATTTCTCCTTTATTTTCTATTGTTACATCATAGGTTACCGTATCACCAGGTGAAGTTAAACTACTTTCAAAAACAGCTGAAAGACCACTTTCTCCAAGTGTTGTTGCCTTACTAACACCCTCACCCGTAGTTTCTGCTTTGTTTACATCAATTTGGGTAATCATTACATTCCATCTGGTACTGACTCTTGCTACACCTCTAATTTTTAAATTAGCATTAAAGGCACTATAACCCACTATCATTATTAAAGTAAGCACAAGCAAACTAACAATAACCATATTTTTCTCTTTTTGTTTCATAATTATCTTCCACCTTTTTATTGGACGCCTTATTATATAAATAATAACACATTTATTTATAATTAACAATAGCAGAAAAATGTCTATTTTTATTTATCCTGAACATAAGATAAGATTAATTTTAATTGATTTTCAAAATCGTCATCAACTTCTTCAGCTGAATCGCCAGTGAAAGTTACGGTAATTTGTAATTCAGCGGTATTTCCAGAAGCTAATTTATCATTTATGTCTACTCCTGAATATGAATATTTAATAGCAGCATTATCACCGCTTTGAGACTGATAAAAATTAATATCACTTAATTTTGCATCAATTGTCCCATCATTTATAATAATAACTTTATAAGTTATACTATCCTTTGGACTTATTAAGTTAGCTTCAAAAGTTGCTGAAAGTCCGCTATCACCAACACTAGCTGATAAACTTTTAGCATTACCTATAATATTATCTGCAATAATACTTCTAATATGAATATCCCATTTAGAGCTAATACTGGCCGTTCCATCTATATTTAAATTAGCATTAAATACCCCGTAAGCTGTGAATAATATAAGCATAAATATAAATAATCCGGCAATTAAAATCTTCTTACCTTTTTTATTCATACTATCTTCCACCCTACTATAAATAATAACATATTTATTTATAATTAACAAGAAAAAATACCAGGTATTCTGGTATTTTAACATTTTTCATTATGCAGTTGTATCTTGAACATAAGTTAAAACTAATTCTAATTGGTTTTCAATTTGAGCTTCAGTAAATGTCTTCGTATCAAAGTCTTTAGTAAATGTTACTGTAACCTGGAATGTTACAGATTCGCCTGGTTTTAACTTAGTCTTAGTATCTTCAGACTGAGTATCAATTCCTGTATATGCATAAGTAATTGATGGTTTATATCCTTCAACATCAGCAGCTTCTTGTGCTTGTGATTGATGGAAATTAATATCACTTAATTTAGCGTTAATAGATCCTTCATTTACTACAGTAACATCATAAGTAACTGAATCACCTGGAGCTTTTAAATCAGTCTCAAGTGTAGCAGCAAGACCACTTTCTTCAATTGTTGAAGATACATTTTGAGCACTTCCTACAAATTTATTAGCAACAACACTTGAAATATGTACATCCCAAGCTGTTGATACCCTAGCAGTACCTTTAATGGTTAGCTGACTACCAAAAGCGGCGAAACCTACGACTAACAAAAATACTAAGGCAACTAATCCACCTAATACGAGTTTTTTACCATTATTATCCATTGTTTTCATTCCTTTCCATTAAAATTATTCAGTAGTATCTTGAACATAAGTTAAGATCATTTCTAATTCATTTTCAATGTTGACTTCAGTAAAGTCTTCAGCATTATAATCATCAGTGAATTTTACTGTAACGTCAAATGTGATTTCTTCACCAGCAGCTAATTTAGCGTGATCTGAAGTATCGATTTTATCTTGTGAATAACTATATGTAATTGCTGGTTTATTGGCTGGAGTTTGATCTTGTGTTTGATAGAATTTAATATCGCTTAATTTAGCAGCAACAGTTCCGTCATTAACAACCGTAACAGTATAAGTTACAGAATCACCAGGATTTTTTAAATCAGTTTCAAATGTAGCTGAAAGGCCACCTTCACCAACTGCAGCTGATACATTTTGGGCACCTCCTACAAGATTATTAGCAATAATACTTGAAATATGTACATCCCAAGCCGTTGATACCCTAGCAGTACCTTTAATGGTTAGTTGACTACCAAAAGCGGCGAAACCTACGACTAACAAACATACTAAAGCAACTAATCCACCTAATACAAGTTTTTTCCCATTATTGTCCATTGTTTTCATTCCTTTCTTTCAAATCTGGCACTCTACTACCTTCTTAATTAGAATAACATATTTTCTTTTATCGTGCAATGCTTTAACAAAAAAAATTACAAAATTTTAACAAATAAACAATAACGCTTTACATAATTTTAGGAATACTAATGCCCAATAATTTAAGTAAAATTTCAATAACTTTATTATTAAAACCAAGGATAATATTAAAGTCTTCCCTCTTTTGACCATTAAGTCCTAAAACTTTATTGTTTTGATAAAAATTATTTGCTAATACTGAAAGTTCATATAAATATTCAGCAATATAATGTGGTCTTCTTTCAGAAGATGCGGTATCTAAAACATTTCCTACTTCTAAAAGTTTTAATCTTAAGGCTCTATCAGTCTCACTATATATATTACCGGATAACTGACCATTTGATTTATTAATGATTTTATTAATCCTTAAATATGTATATAAAATATATGGACCTGTTTTTCCATTTACCTCACTAAACTTTTTAATATCAAAGATATAATTACGTTCTAAGTTATTTTGTAAATCAGCAAATTTTATAATTGCATTAACAATTTTATCAACGTCTTTTTTATCCATATTTTGGTTTTCAGCTCTTAAACTAATAAATTCTTTCTTAACTTTATCTAAAAGATCTTCAAGTTTTAAAGTTCCTCCATCCCTAGTTTTAAAAGGCTTATTATCTGGCCCATTTACAGTACCATTGCCGTGATGTTCTAAGATGCCTTCAAAAATATGGCTTTTTTTAGCAGCTCTAAATATTTGCTCAAAATGCATACTTTGTCTACCATCGGTAACATATAAAATCTCATCAGGATTAAAATCTTTTACCCTTTGCCAAATAGTTCCTAAATCAGAAGCTGGATATATATAAGCACCATTTTTGTTTTTAATTCGGCAAGGCGGGATATTCATTTTATCAGTCTCTTCTTTAACAGCAATAACTAATTCATTAGCGTCTTCTACTAAATAACCGTTTTTTTCTAAATAAGGCATCATTTCATCAAATTGTTTAAATGAATTACTTTCGCCGTACCAATAGTCAAAATGAACATCTAAATAATCATAAATTTTCTTAATATCAGCAACTGAAATATCACAAATTTTTTGCCATAAAATTTGATATATTGGATCTCCCTCTTGTAATTTTTTAGTAATCTCTAAACATTTACTTTTTACCTCTTCATCTTCTTTACATAAAGCGCTTATTTTAGGATATGTTTCATTTAAATAGTCTAAAGATAATTTAATATCCTCTGGTTTAACATCAGGAAAGTCTTTTAAAATACCATAAATAACCTGGCCCATTTGCATTCCAATATCACCTAAATGAACATCGCTTATAACCTCATTACCTTTATATTTTAAAATGTTGTAAATAGCCTGGCCAATAATAGCTGGTCTTAAATGGCCTACGTGCAAGGGTTTAGCAACATTAGGTCCACCATAATCAATAACTATTTTATGATTTTCTTTAGTTCCGCCTAAAATTTCTTTTGTCATTAATTCTTTTAAGTTATCACATATATATTTATCACTTACTTCAATATTGATAAATCCTGGTTTAGCCACTTCAACTTTTTTAAAATAATCAGCAAATTTACTATTTTCTTTTATTTTACTAGCAATTTCTTCAGCTATTATAATTGGGTTTTTTTTGTATTCTTTAGCCAGTTTAAAACAGTCATCACACTGAAAATCAGCATCTTTGTTTGATTTAATTATTTTTGGTTTAAGACTATAACCTAATTCTTTGAATACTTCTTCAAATATCTCTTGCATAACTATCCCTCCTTAAGAAAAAAATCCTATAAAATAAGGACGAGTTTTCCCGCGGTACCACCTTACTTCATAGAATTTCTATGCATCTTTAATCTTTAATGCAGATTATACATACAGCTCATAGGTACGTTCATAAAGGTCATTTATTTAGTTCCCACTAGTCTAAATTCACTTTGAAATGATTTTCTTTATTACTATTCCTAGTCATTGCCTTTGCTAATAATTATATATAATATTTAAAAAAATGTCAATTAAAACCAAATAAAAACCAGGATTAACCTGATTTTAAAAATAAATTATAGCTATTGTTACAGTAAGCACAATATAGAAAAATAAACTTGTTATAACAAAAATATATCCATAAGTATTTTCATCTTCATTGCCAAGGAATTTAATTCCGTGATAAAGGTAAAGAATCATCAATATTGCGCCTAAGACAAATAATATTTCAGTAAAAGCCACATTAACAAAAGCGATTAAAGTGCCTAAAAGCAAAGCGATTGATAAAATTACTGAAGCATTAGCAACTAATGAATACACTTTTTCATAATTGGCTGTACCTTTAAACATAATAGTATTTACTAAATATAAAATACCCGCATAAGCAAATGTTAAAGCATACATAACGATAAATGCTACAATAAATGTCTTAACAAATGGCATATAGAAATATGGACTATATACTAAAAGATTTACTGGATAACTATCAAATACACAACTATTATGAATATAAGAAACTAAGAATAAACTAAATAATAAACTCATAATTAAAGTTAAAACTAGGGAAACATTAAAATTAGTTTCTTTAGTATTTTCTTTAATCGTGGTAATTGGTTTTGTTAGTATTCCTTTAACTATTCTTGTCATTTTATTAGTTATTTTATCTTGGCAAGCACAAACTTCACCTTTTTTTAATTTTTTCCCACACTTTGGACAATACATTTTACCAGCTCCTTTTTTATTTTCTTCATTATATCACATTTTCTATTTACATTCTACATTTTTACTACGCATTTTATTAAAGAATTTTATTGAATTTTTCTTAA
>CANQNL010000009.1 GCA_947625215.1 uncultured Bacilli bacterium
TAAGTATATTATACCCCCCCCCCCAGGTTTTTGGCAAGTATTTTCGGGGAATTTATGAAAATTTGCAAACATTTAATTAATTTAATATAATTATAATGGTGATTTTATGAAGACCATTAAAGGAACAATTATCAATGAAATATTAATTAATAAATCAAGATTTATTACTATTTTAGAAAACATAGATAGTAATGAAGATTTTAAAGAAAAACTAAATAAATATAAAAATCAATATAAAGGCGCTAACCATTATTGTTATGCCTATATAATTAATTCATACACAAAATGTTCTGATGATGGAGAACCCGCTAAAACTGCTGGCATTCCAATTTTAAATATTTTAATGGCAAATAATCTTACTAACGTATTATGTCTGGTAATCAGATACTTTGGCGGTATTAAATTAGGTACAGGAGGTCTTATAAGAGCATATAGTAAAAGCGCTAAAGAAGCCCTAGATAAAGCAACTATTGCCTATTTAGTAGATGGGTATGATATTGAAATTGAATTTGACTATGATAATATTAAAACAGTAGATTATTTATTAAAAAATATTCCTATTACTAAAGAATTTGAAAATAAAATTACATACAAATTTAAAATATCAAAAGAAGAATATCAAAAAATAGAAAATAAACTAACCGAAAATGTTAAAATCAATAAAAAAGAAGCTATACATATTTCTGTATAGTTTCTTTTTATCTTCCATTTTCAATATCATCAATTATTTCATTATAGTAATTATTAAAATCAAATTCATAATGAGTAATTTTATCTTTATCTAAACTATTAGTATATTCCCCAAAAACAATAATAGCTAAAACAATAACAGAAATAAATACTACAAAGAAGAAATAACCAGCAATTGTAAGGAATACAACAATTATATTTGTTAAACCACTTTCTTCGCCTTCAAAATTTGCTTCATTAAGCCATCTTCTATACATATTAGTAACAGCTAATTTTTGATATGGCATAATCCAAAGTGATAAAATATTAAATGTAAAAATGTTTAAGATTTTCCAGCCAATAAAACTAAAATACATTCCATAATATTCTAAACGTTTACCCTTAACTAAATTAAAGGCTTTTTTTAAACAGTCCATAAATGGTTCATCATCTTTTTCATCCATAAGAATAATCTTTAAAATATCAAATACAGGATAAAAATAAATTGCTAAAATTGGTATGGCGACAAATGAAACCATAAGAACTAAAATATTTAGAATTGGTATAAGGAGTAATAATATATAAGCTACAAATATAGCAAATACAAATAATATATACAAAGCAATATTTTTAAACTTGCTGCAAGTTCCTGACAAAATCTCGCCAGTTCCAACATTTTTTCCACGAGAAATTTGTAAAGCTCCAAAAGTAATACCAAAATTGATAATTAAAGTAAGTATAGCAAAAGAAGTAAATGCGATAAACGTTAGGCCTAAATTATTATTAGTTTCCATCGCCATTAAATAAACAACAGAAATAGCAACAGAAATAAGCGCAAGTAAAATTAACTGGGTTTTTGGCATTGCTTTAGCCGCTGCTTTTATAGCTTTTCTAATCGCACTATCTGAACGATTATCATTTTCTATTTTAATTTTTTTAGTCGTTTTTCTAGTAGTCTTTTTTGGACTATCTACAGGTTTGCCACAGTTTTGACAAAACTTGGCATCTTTTTCTAATTTTTTCCCACAATATACACAAAACATAATTCTCTTCCCTTCTTTATATCCTTTTTATACTCTCCAAGTTTTTATAATATCACAGCTGTTACTTGATGGTGCTGGATCTGGCATCTGCATCTTAACTAACATCGGTACTTTAAAGGCCATTCCAAACGCCATACAAGTTCCTGGTTGAAGTGATTTTTGCTTTTCAACAATTTCGGCGCTGATATTTGGTAGCATCTTTCTAATATACTCAACATCTCTTGGGTGATTTAACTTAAATATCATAAAACTTGAACACTGTGAAATAACGGTTTCAGAAATTTCAACTGGTCTTTGCGAAATCAGATTTAAAATAATACCATATTTTCTTCCCTCTTTCGCAATACGTTCGAAAATATTATATCCAATAAGTTCAACGTCTCCATCATTTTGAACATAACGGTGAGCTTCTTCTATAAATATATGAAATGGTATTGAAGCTCTGTCTTTTAACCTCTTAGTAAAATTAAATAACATCTTAGAATATATCTTTACAACAACTTTCGCAAACCAGTCATCGATATCTTCTAAGTTGAAGTTGACAACTTGGGCCTTTTTACCATTCGCAGAAACTAAAGTAGCAATATAATTTTCAATAGTAATAAATTCTGGATATCTTAAATATCTAGAGTTTTCTGAAATAGTTATTGCGTGAAGTCTAACTTTTAAAGTAATAGCGTCACTATAGGTTTCTTCATTATGTAAAAGTCCTTCACTAATTAAAGTAAACTCTAAAGCTTTTTCCAAATCTTCAAGCGTATAATACTTTATATCTGTAGGTTCATATGTATCTAAAGCCTCATCGATAAAACTAGTTACATATTCTGTCATTAAAATACTTTCAGGAAATTGTCCAGATGTATCAATTGTAAATAATTCCCTAAATTTACGAGTATATCCAACACCTTGAACTGGAGCTTCCATATTAAATTCATTTGTTGAACAAGTAGCTAAAATAGAAAATACATCATTTCTCTTACTACTTGCAGTTTGGTTAGTAAATAAAATACTCATAATCGCTTTAGCAATTAAATGGTTTTTATATCTTGTAGATACCTCATCATCAGTAGCAAATATTGTAACTAATTTAAGCATTCTTTCGATAATTGTAAGTTCTGAATGTGAAGTACATCTTAGAAGTAAAGCATAATCATCAATATCTAAAAGCCAAAGTGGAATACTAACAACCTGTCCTTCATTTTGCTGAACATTAGTAGTATAAAATTTAAAGTTTAAATTTGGATTAATTTGATTAATTGTTTTTAAGGCATTATGATATTCACCATAAGCATCAAAAATAAAGAAATTTGATTTATAAGGTAATAGTTTTTCATTATGGAAAACATTTTGAAGTAACCTTGCTACTCCACAAGATTTACCTGAACCACTGTTTCCAAATATTGCCATATGACTACTAAATAAATCATTAATGTCCACTCTAATTGGATAATCATCATATAATGGACTTACTCCAATTGTTAGTGAGTCATTGTTATCTTCACCAACTAATAGTCCAACTTCATCTCTAGTTATTAATCTTAAATTTGAACTGAAGGTTGGTTTTCTAATAACACCACCTACGAATCGTCCATTTACTACTTCACCCAAAAATCTTATTTTAATTAGTTCTTTACCGACATCTTCAACCTCACCAATGATTTTCTTTTTCTCATCTTCAAATACTACGTGCATATTCATTATGTTAGTAGAAATAGAACCATCTTCAGGTGTAGCCACGTGAGCTTCTGTATCACTAATATATAATATTTTTCCAAACATTATAATTCCTCCCTTTTATATTAATTCTTTTATTTTTTCTTGTAATTTTTCATCTAATGGTTTGATTAATGCTTTTATTTTTGAAGCATTTTTAAATAATGATAGTTTTTCTTCATAAAATTCTAATCTAGTTTCAGCGTCTTTAACTTGTTTATATACGGCATTACGACTAACTTTTAAATTCTCACTAATTTCGGATAATGATAAATTATTAAAATAATAATCTTCAAAATATTCTCGTTGTTTTTCCGTAAGTAATTGTCCATAATAATCATATAAACTAATTAGATAAATCGGCCTATCCATTAAAATACTGCCATCCTGTAATTAAAATTAATAATATTCCAAATATCACATAGATATATGTCATTAATTTACGTTTAAAAATACGGTGATTGTTGTAACCCATTACAATAAGGGTAAGACCTGCTATTATTTCAGCCACTGGAAGTAAAAAATCATAAAACATTGATAATAGTAGGATAACAATCAATATTAGGACAAGTACAAGCTGAGCAATTAAAAAAGCATCTAATTTGATATTTTTATTCATTATCTTCAACTCCTTTAAATAAACCATATATATATTTTTCAATGTCAAAAACTTTTAAATCTTCTTTACGTTCGCCTAAACCTACAAATTTTACAGGAATTCCCGTACTATCCTTAATTGCTAGTACAATTCCCCCCTTAGCGGTACCATCTAGTTTAGTTAAAACTACACCTGTAATATCGGTAATTTCTTTAAAGCTTTTGGCTTGACTTATACCATTTTGACCAGTTGTAGCATCGACTACTAATAAAGTTTCGTGCGGAGCACCATCTATTAATTTGCCAATAACTTTGTTAATCTTTTCAAGTTCTTTCATTAAGTTAACTTTATTTTGAAGCCTTCCAGCTGTATCGATTAAAACAACATCATAATTTTCATTCTTAGCTTTGCTTACCCCATCATACATAACACTAACGGGATCAGCATTTTCTTTAGAAATAACTTCAATGCCAGTATTATTTCCCCACTCGATTAGCTGATTTATAGCTCCAGCTCTAAATGTATCACCGGCGACCATTAAAACTTTTTTGCCTTCACTTTTAAGTTTATAGCCGATTTTACCAATTGTTGTTGTTTTACCTGCTCCATTAACACCTACAAATAATATAATAGTTGGGCCATTTTGATTATAATTAATTTTATTTACAATAATATCATTATTAACATAAATAATGAACATCTCATCGACAATAATTTCTTTTAATTTATCAGCTGATTCGATATTTTCTTTTTTTACTCTTGCCTTTAATTTATCGATAATATTCATAACTGTATTCACACCAATATCAGCCATAATTAATATTTCTTCTAATTCTTCAAAATATTCTTCATCTATTTTACTATGTCTTTTATTTAAATTTATAAGTGAACTTAAAAAGTTGTTTCTTGTTTTTTCTAAACCTTTGTCGTAAACTTCAACTTCTTCTTTTTCTTCTTTTTTAAAGATGTTTTTAAATTTATCAAATATTCCCATAAAAAATCACCTATTTTTACCTATATATCATTTTACACTATTTGACCTTTTTAAGCAAGAAAAAAGACACTAATTTATAAATTAATATCTATTTTTAAGTTTTCTTTTTTTACATTAAATATCTAAAGTAGTATCATCGGTAAATTTATAGCCTAAATATTTTAATAATCTTGTAAGCCTAAATAAAGCTTCATCTTTGGCCTTGCACTCAAGCATTACATCAATATCGGTATTATATTTTTTTAAAATATTTAAAAATTCTATAAAATCAAAAACATTTATATATTCGCTATGTGACCTTTGCTCTTTTTTATTTTTAGCTGAAGAAAAATGCATTTTAGGTGGTAAATTAGTGTTTTTCCAAGTCTTTATTATCCTAGGTAAATACTTATTAATATTTTCACCATTATTATTACAGATATAATGATGATAATCTAAAACCATCGGAATATTAAGCTCTTCACATATTTTTAAAACATCTTCCACATTATATATTTTATCGTCATTTTCTAAGATTATCATTTCTTTAATTTCTAAAGGAAGTTTTTTAAAATTATCTTTAAATTTTTCTATCGATTTTTCTTTATTTTCATATGCTCCGCCAACGTGCAAAACGGTTTTACCATCAATATCCATGGCCTTAAATATTTTAAGACAATACTTTAAAATTTCTAAAGCGCCTTTATAAACTTTTTCATTATTACTGTTTAATACACAAAATTGATCAGGGTGAACATCTAATCTAATACCATAATCTTTTATTAAATTTCCTATTTTTTTGTAATATTTTTCATAAGGATTTATATAATCAAAGCTCACCGATTCGTGAGTAGCCAAAGGAATTAATTTATGACTCAGTCTATAAAAATGAATGCTATTTTTGTAATTATATTTTAATATTTCTTCTAATGATTCAAAATTTTCTTTAATAATTTTATCCATTTTAGCCTTTTTTTCATTTTCGTTTAATTTTAGATAATTAGTATATGTAATTGTTCTAGAAGCTGTTATATTTAAACTAAGTGAAAGCGAAACGTATCCTAATCTTACTTTCATATAACCACCCTTTTTATTATGAAACAGTTTTTATCATTTATTACTTATAAAAATACTATAATAAATACAATAACTACAGATTTATTATTTTAACTTTTAGGTCTATATAATAGGATATAATTAATTTGACAGAAACCTATTCATAATATATAATACATTAATGCCAAAAACCGTTAAGTAACTTATTACTTAAGACAATTATTTAAGTAAAATATAATAAAATATGATAAAATTGTATTGGAAGTGATATTATGTTTAAAAGCTTAAACATTTTAGATGAAAAAGATAAACGACTTCGTAAAATTAGTAAGGAAGCATCTTTACCTTTAGAAAAAAAAGATAAAGATATTATTAATCAAATTATTAAACAGCTTACATATAGTCAGATTCCCGAAAAATCTGAGAAATATAACTTAAGACCTGGTATGGGTCTTGCTTTTCCTCAGCTTGGTATATTAAAACGTATAATTGTTATTGTTTATGAATATGAGGAAGGAAAATTTGAAAACTATGTAGTTGTCAATCCTAAAATCATCAGCCATTCTGAAGAAATGGTTGCTTTAGATACAGGTGAAGGATGCTTAAGTGTTAACCGTGAGGTTGAAGGACACGTTCCTAGATATGCCCGCATTACTTTAACTGGATTTGATATGGATGGTAATAAATTATCACTTAGATTACGTGAAGAACTTGCCGTTGCTTTCCAGCACGAAGTCGACCATCTAAACGGTATCTTATTCTTTGATAAAATAAATAAACAAAAGCCATTTTTTACTGAAAATGAGATTAGATTAATTTAGGAGGGGCCTAATGAAAACTTTATATAAATATTTAATTTTAATTTTTATTACTGTATTTGCTTCAGTATTTATTTACAAATATGTTGAAGCTTCTACTTCCGTTGATGTTGAAGAAGACATTTTAAATATCCAAAAAAATAAAGAAAATGAAATTTTAGCAAATACTAAATACAGTATTGATAATCCTAATGTCATTACTGATCCTTATAATGTTTCGCCACTTACAGCTATGGTTATATTTGAAACAAAAGATTTAGCAACCGCGACAGTAACAATTAAGGGAAAAGATGGGGATGAAGATATCGTTAATACATTCTTACCTAGTAAAATCCATATTTTACCAATCTATGGTCTTTATCCAGATTACAATAATACCGTGATTATTAGTTCAAGTGGTGAAGAAAAAACTTTAACTATTCAAACTAAAAAATTACCTAGCGACATTAAAGATATGAAAAAAGTTCATTCTAGTGATGATGATGAATTTTATTTTACTACATCGTTAAATGGTAAGCCTATAGGTTACGATAAAAATGGTAAAGTAAGATGGTATTTAAATACTAATTATAATAATGAATTTATAAGATTAAGTAATGGTCATATTTTACTTGGCAATAATCATTTAATCGATTCATCATATAGTGTTGGTTTAGTTGAAATGGATATGCTTGGTAAAATATATTATGAATATAATTTACCTGGTGGTTATCATCACGATGTCTTTGAACTAAGCAATGGTAATTTACTTACCTTATCAAATGATCCAGAAAATAATTCAAAGGAAGACTATATTGTTGAAATTGATAGAAATTCAGGGGAAATTATTAAAAATATTAAATTAAGTAAATTAATTAAACACGAAAATAATGATTGGATTAAGCTTAACTCTTTAGTTTATGATACTAAAACTAATTCAATCATTGTGGCTGGCAGTAAACAAGATATGATTATTAATATCGACTATGCCAGTGAAGAAATCAACTGGATAATTGGTAAAGCTCCTAAAGGTTTAGAAAATAAAGTTTTAAAAACTACCGATGATATTACTTTACCTAAAAGTCCTAAAGGTTTAATCCTAACTAACAATGGTAATATTGCTTATATTAATTCTAGTGATGATAATAACCAATTAGTTATCTACTCTATCGATACGAATAATAGAACGGTGTCAGAAATTAAAAATATCGATTTAGGTTCTAAAAGTGACTATGTTAATTTAACTAATAATAATGATTTTATTATTAATCAGGGAAACAAGCTTAAAAAAGTTACTGATGATGAAGTTACTACTCTATTTACTACTGATTATGATATTTACAGTACTAATTATATGAAAATATATGCTGGTGATGTTTATATTACGGGCGTGGGTACAAGACTTGGTAATATTGGCATTACAAAAACTGCCGACAATAAAGGTTTTCTACTTTGGAAATTAGATAGATCAATTTATAAAAAATATGACTTATCACTTTATAAAGATGTTAATAGATTAGTAATTAATGGTACTTTTAATAAAGATGATAACGTTTATGTTATTTTAGATAATGTATTAAATAAAAGTACTTATAAAGTAAATATTGACAAAAAAGCGAAAATGAAGAAAATTAAAACAGCTACTTATATCAATGAAGAAGGTTTAAATGGCAAATATTACATTTATTTAAGGGTTAATGGAACTACTTATAAATTAGAAAAATATGCCGTATTCTATTAAAAAGATGCTACTAATTAGTAACATCTTTTTTATAATGTTCTTTATTTACTTGTCTTGCCCTCGCAATAGCTAAATCATCTCTAGGTACATCATCAGTAATTGTTGAACCTGCAGCTATAGTAACATTATCACTAATTGTCACTGGGGCAATTAAATTAACATTTGAACCGATAAAACAGTTATTACCGATAATTGTTTTATTTTTATTTAAGCCATCATAATTACAAGTTATTGTTCCGCAGCCAATATTCGTATTAGAGCCAACTATAGCATCACCAAGATATGAAAGATGTGGTACTTTCGTATTATGTCCAATTTGCGTATTTTTTATTTCAGTAAAACTTCCAATTTTAACATTATCTTCTAAAAGGCAGTTTTCTCTTATATAAGCGTTTGGACCTAATTCACAATTTTTACCAATAATAGTGCCACTTTTAATAATTGTATTTGGATGAATTATGGTATCTTCTCCGATTTTTACATCATCATAAATATATGTTGTTTCAGCATTTTCAATAATAACACCATTTTGCATATGTCGATTATTTATACGGCGTTTTAAAATGTTAGTTAATAGCTCTAAATCTTTTTTATTATTAACACCTAATATTTCGGTATTATCATTAACCGTAACGGTACCAATTTTAAGATTATTATCATTCATTATTTTTATAGCATCTGGTAAATAATACTCATTTTGATTATTATTTGGTTTTATACTTTCTAAAGCCGTTAATAAGCTTTTAATATCGAAACAATAGACGCCGGCATTAATTTCTTTTATTTTCTTCTGTTCTTCTTTAGCATCTTTTTCTTCTATAATTTCTTTTAATCTTCCGCTTTTATCTCTTATTATTCGCCCATATCCACTTGGATTATCATAATTAGCGGTTAAAACTGTAGCATATTCATTATTTTGCTGACATTGATTTACCATATTTATAATAGTTTCTTTACTAATTAGTGGTACATCTCCACATAAAATAATAACTTTGCCATTTTTATTTTCTAAATAATCTCTGGCCTGCATTACAGCGTGACCAGTTCCAAGCATTTCTTCTTGATAGGCATATTTTACTTTATCACCTATTGCTTCTTCAACCAGTTCCTTTTGATAACCGGCAATAACAACAATATCATTAATACCAGATTCTAAAGTAGTATCTACTACTCTTTTTACTAACTCTTTATCAAATATTTTATGGACCATTTTAGTTTTATGAGACTTCATTCGCGTACCCTTACCAGCCGCTAAAATTAAAGCTATTACATTTTCCATTTGCATCATCCTTTTCTAATTAAATTATAATATTTAATATATCGATGGTCAAGAAAAAATCACCTATTTAGGTGATTATCCAATTTCTTCTAGTTTTACACTAACTAATTTACTAACGCCAGATTCTTGCATAGTAATTCCATATAATACATCAGCATATTCCATTGTTTTCTTTTTATGTGTAATTAAAATAAATTGTGATTTATCTTTTAAATTTTTAACATACTGACCAAATGTATCAACATTTACTTCATCTAAAGCAGCTTCAACCTCATCTAGTATGCAAAAAGGCGCTGGTCTTGATTTAATAATTGCGAATAATAAACTGATAGCGGTTAAGGTTTTTTCACCACCTGATAATAATGAAATGCTTGTTAATTTTTTACCTGGTGGACTAGCAATTATTTCTATTCCTGTTTCTAATAAATTATTAGGCTCTGTTAATTTTAAAGCCGCTGTTCCTCCTTTAAATAATTCTTTAAAGGTTGTTTCAAAGTTTTCATTAATTGTCTTAAATGAATTATTAAACTCTTTGATCATAATCTTATCCATTTCACTTATGATTTCTAATAGAGTATTCTCAGCTTTATTTAAATCAGTAACTTGATTTAATAGAAATTCATATCTTGTGCTTACTCTATCATATTCCTCTGGAGCAGCTAAATTAACAATACCAATTTCTTTAATCTGTCTTCTTAACGAATTTACTGACTTTTTAGCTAGATTATACTCAATATCAAGTTTATAATTTTCTTTAGCTTTTTCATAAGTCATACTATAACTTTCACTTAAAATATTTAATAAATTATCTAACTTAACATCAAGTCTATTAACTGATATTTCTAAATTTTTAAGTTCTTCTGTTTTACCAGCATATTCATTATTTTCTTTTTTAACAGATAATTCAAACTCTTCCAAGCTTTCAGTTAGATCATTTTTCTCTTTAGTTAAAATATCTAATTCTTTGCTCATCTCGTCTTTTTTGGACATTGCTTCATAATATTCATTTAGAATTTTTTCTTCTTCTTTTGATAAAGCCCCTTCAATAATGTTATTAGTGCCTTCAATATCTAATCTTATTTTTTCTTTAGTGTCATTTAAAATTCTTATTTGTTCTTTTTTCGCTGTTATTGTATCATTTTTAAGTAATAAATCCTTATTTAATAAATAGTTTTTATCTTCTAATGATTTTAAATTATAATCGATTTCATTTATTTTATTTTCATCATCCTTGATTAAAGTGAGAACTTTATCAATTTCAATTAATATCTGTTCTAGTTCATACTTATCACTTATAACATTACGGTTTCGACTTTGTTTACCACCAGTCATCGAACCGCCAACGTGAATAACTTCACCATCTAAAGTAACTATACGATATTTATAATTAATCTTTTTACTTAAGCTAATTGCTTCATCAATTGTCTCTGTGATTATTATATTGCCTAATTGATTTAAAATAATATTGGAATATTTATTTTCATATTTAACTATATCACTAGCTATCTTAAATTTTTCTTCTTTTAAAATCTTTTTAGTTTCATTATCAATATATTTTGGTTTAATGATATTAAGTGGGAAGAAAGTTGCCCTTCCAATGTTTTTTATGGAATTAATAGCTTCCTTAGCTAATGATTCATTATCAACAATTATATTATTAGTGCTTACTCCTAAAGCAACTGAAATCGCTAGCGTATATTTAGGATCTGTCTCAATTAAATTACCTAAAATATTATGGATTCCTTTTAATTTAGGATTATTTAGTACCGACTTAACGGCCGCTGGAAGCATTCCTCCATTTTCAATACTATCTTTTAAGTTTTCAGCTTTTATTTCTAAATTATTTTTTTGCCTTAAAGCGTTAGTTAAATGATTTTCTAAAGCCTCTTTTTCTTTCTTTATTTCAGATATTTCTTTATTTAAATCTTTTATTTTACTTTCTAAAATATCACTTTCTTTGTTTGTATTAATAATATCGGTTTCTAAACTGTCAATATTATTTTTAGTTTGGAGTTCTTTTTCTTTTAATTCTAAAATAGTATTGTGAAGTTTAGTATCTTCGACCTCATATTTTTTTCTTTCAGTAATTATTTCTTTACGACTATTTAATTTTTCCGCTAAGGTGGTATATTCTAACATTTTACTTTGGGTTTCTCTAATTTTCTCATAATTTTTATTGATTTTATTTTTATATTCTTCGATTTTTACCTCAGCTTTATTACTAGATACTCCTAATTTTAAAATTTCATTATTTAATGCTTCCATTCGTTCTTTTTCCGTTTGATATTGAGCATTCATTTTGGTTATATCTTCAGTGATTAAAGCTATCTCTATTTCTTCAAGTTTCTCTTTGGCATCAAGATATTCTAAAGCTTTTTCTTTTGCTTCTTTAAGTGGTTCTATTTGTGGTTCTAATTCATTTATAATATCATTAACGCGAGCTAAATTATTATGAGTTTTATCTAGTTTTCTTATCGCTTCTTCTTTTCTTCGTTTATATTTTAAAACCCCGGCAGCTTCTTCAAAAATTGTTCTTCGTTCAGTTGGCTTATTATTTATAATTGAATCTATTTTACCCTGAGAAATAATATTAAAACTTTCTTTAGCAATCCCGCTATCCAAAAGTAAATTAGTGATATCTTTAAGTCTTACTCTTTCACCATTTAAAAAATATTCATTTGTTCCATCTTTATATACTCTTCTTTTAATCTCAACTTCATCGAATTCTAAAGGCAAATATTTATCAGTATTATCAAAAACTAAAGTAACAGATGCGACATTCATTGGATTACGACTTTTACTACCAGAAAAAATTACGTCGGTCATATTACCATCACCACGTAATGATTTTACTGATTGTTCTCCTAATACCCATCTAACAGCATCAACAACATTACTTTTACCTGAACCATTAGGCCCAACAATACCGGTAATTCCAGCTGTAAGTTCAATATCTGTTTTATCGGCAAAGGATTTAAAACCTTGTGATTTAATTTCTTTTAAGTACATAATTATCACCTTTACACTAATATTAATTATAACAAAAAGCAAAGTAAAAGGCAATTACTCAGCTTTTTTATCTGCTATTTTTTTAATTAGCAAGAATAAGGGTTAGTGCATCTAAAATAGTCTCACCAGTATCTTTAAACCAATAACCCATATCTTTTATTTTATTATTTTTAGTATTTTCATTATTTACAATTAAAATGCAACCATCTTTTTCCTTTGTTATTCTGGCATCACTTGTATAACGATTATACTTTTTTATTATTTTTTCTAATTCTTCTTTTTTTCCATATATATATAGTTTGCCATTATTTATATATACACTATCTCTTACAAACCATTTTGTAAATTCTCTAATGGTTTTATAATCACAAATAATATTATTAGTTTTCTTTTTCTTAAAAGTTTTTCGAAGCTTTTTAATATTAACCTTTCGAGCTTTGGCATTGGCTAGAAAATTATATTTTCTAAAACCTTTGGCTGGTTCTTCTAATAAATTACATATGGTTATTTTATCATTTTCAATAATTGCATTTTTGATTTTATCATTTGTAAGGCCAATTGCCAGTAATGAACCTTCCATTTTTTTTACTTCACTTAACAAAAATCTTTCCATTTTATTTCTCCTTTATAAGTTCATTAATAACATATGAGACAGCAATTAATCCAGCTGCCGCTGGTACAAAAGCCGTAGAACCTACTTTTCCTGTTTTTATTGGTATCTCTTTGGAAAAAACAACTGGTACTTTCTCTTTTATTTTTTCTTTATTTATAAACTTTCTTATTTCCTTAGCTAATGGATCATAACTAGTTTTGCGAATATCTGTAATCGTTAATTTTTCGGGATGAAGTTTATTACCAGTTCCCATAACTGAGATAAATTTAATTTTTTTATCTAAACAGTTTTTAATTATTAGTTTTTTAGTCCTAATTGTATCAATCGCATCAATAACAAAATCTACTTTATCTTTAAACAGCATATCGATATTAGTTTCATCAATAAATGCGTTTATTTTTACTACATTACAATTTTTATTAATAAGATTTTTACGATTTATCGCTTCATCTACTTTAAATTTTCCAATACTTTCATTAGTCGAAAGTAACTGTCTATTTAAATTAGTTTTATCAAATTTATCACTATCGACAATTATTATTTTGCCAGCTCCTGATCTAAGTAAAGCCTCAAAGGCTTGTCCGCCGACTCCACCTAGGCCAACCAATAAAACTGTCGCCTTTTTTATTTTTTCTACTTTATCACCAATTATTAACTCAAGCCTATCTAGCATATTATTCACCAATTACATTATACCTTAATTAAGAAAAAAATAGAAGACAATCTTCTATTTAAGATTATTTATTAAATAAGCAGGAATACCAAAATCATCATATACTACTTCCCCATTTGGATTTATTCTTCCTAAAACTACAACATCTGTAATATTTTGATATATTTTAGTTCCGCGCTCATCTTTACCAACATAGACATATCCGCCTAAATCTAAAGCGGCATTAGTTGGATTAGCAATCATATGATGTCCTTCTTTATATACTTTTTGAAATTTACTAGTTACTGCCTCTTTTTTTAAATTATCAATAATAACTAGTTCATCATTCAAACTCATAAATTTCCAAATTGTATAAAGTGCGAGCAAGAATAAAATAAAACCAAATTCTAAAAATATTGATTTATGCATTAAAAGCATAAATGTCATAAACAAAATTACTGAAATTAATAAAATATAACTTTGAATGTGGTACTTTTTAATTTTAATTTTAAGATTTCTAACTAATTCATTAAATCTATATGATTGCATTACTTCGCCTACTTCCTTTTTGTTTTATATAATAACATTATTTATGACTAATCGTCAATTAATTTTAATTAATCTTTTTTTAGATGTTTTATTATTTGAACTATCAATAGCTGTATAAGTAATTATATAATCACCTTTTTCAGATTTTAAATTATTATCATAACTAAGCTTAACATCATTTGAATTATCAGTAACAATAACACCTTTTTCTAAATCAAATGTTAATGCTTCTTCTTTAGAAATTATCGTTTTATCAGGAACTTTTATTACCGGTGATTCATTATCGATAACAATAACTGTTCGCGTTATATAATTTTTACCACTAATATAATATCTAACTTCATAAGTTCCATATTTTGAAGTATCAATACCTGAAACTTGTCTATTATCCTTAAAATAACTAATACTTACTTTCTTTTTAGTATTAATGCCTTTTTCTTTATATGTTTCACCTAAATTTACATATTCAAGATAATTGCCTTCTAAAATTGCCTTAACTTTCGATGAGTCATAACTTAAATAATCTATTTTCTTGGCATTATGACTAACAATTAAGTCAAATATTAAAGTAAGAAAGGCAAAAAATAAGGCAATTGTAACTAGACCTACTATTTGACCGCGACTTAGTCCCATTTTATCCTCCTATAATTTGCAGTGTGATTTAGGCATTGTTTTATCTTTTGTTATTTTTTTAGAGTCTGTGGTTTTAATTATACATAGCTGAAGTTTATCACTCCAAAGTCTAAATTCTGTTGACCCATTTTCATAAATATTAATGCTACCGCTATCAGGCATTGTTCCTTTTAGCTCTAATTTATCAGTATTTAAATTACTTCCATAATCTACAGTTAGTTCTAGTGGCTGATTATTGCCAGCAGCGACAGTTTGATAATTTTTAGCCGCTGATATAATGTTTTGACCCGTTTCAACAAAGGCATTATCATTCATTGTATGAATTATGTTACTAATAATTGGAGCGGTTATTAAAGCAATAATTGCGAGGATAACGATTACGGCTAAAAGCTCAATTAGTGTAAAACCTTTCTTCATATTATTTCGCTTCCTTTACACTATATTTAAAGTTTTTTCCAACCTTAGTAACTACGATAGTAGTTGTTGGTGGGAAAACCTCATTAGTTTTAGGATTAACAATATTAAGATCTAAATTACCTTCGGTTTGTAATTTTTGAATAGTTATTTCACTAGTTGCTCCTTCAGTTTTAGGTAATTCTCCCAAATGAACAGCATAATACCCCTCAGCTCCTTTAATAATCTGACTAATTTGGGTGTCATATAAATACTGCCTATTTTGTTTAATCGAATTATCAATAATCGGAATAGCTATAGAGGCAATAATACCTAAGACCGCAATAACGCCTAAAAGTTCAATTAAGGTAAATCCTTTTTTCATTTTTATCATCCTTTACTATATATTTTATTTTACACCATTTAATACCTTTTATCAACAAGAAAAAAACGCTTTTACGCGTTTTCAACATCAAAATCTTCTAGCTTACCATCTTCTAAGGCTATTTTCGTGATTTTTTCTTCAATGCCTTTAAGCTCTTCATCACATTCTTTAACTAATTTCATCGCCTCAGTATATTTATTAATTGAATCTTCTAAATCAATTTCTCCAGTTTCTAAAGCATCAATAATCGTTTCTAATTCTTTAACTTTTTCTTCAAATTTTTTAGCCATTAGTTTCATCTCCTTTTTCTATTACTTTGGCTTTAAAGGTTCCATTATATAATTTAATACTAACAGTATCTTTAACATCTTTAATATCTTTAACTATCTTACCATCACTATAGGTAATACTATAACCACGATTTAAAGTGTTAAGTGGATTTAATAATTCTAATTTTTCAATTATTGTTTTTAAATTTTGTCTACTATTTTGATATAAAATTTGTGGTTTTGATAGTATATAATGCGTTTTTAAATTTTCTAAAATAGTTTTATTTTTATCATATTTTCTTAAAATAAGTTCTTTAATTCTATCCCTCATTAGATCAATAGATTGTTTTTTATTTTCATACATAATAGTTGGATTTTTAATTACAAATGAATTTTTAAGTGAATCTAAATATAATTTTTGATAATTAACTTTTTTATTAATGGCTTCCTTTAGTCTAATACTTAGTTGACTTATATGAGATGTTAAATCAGTTATATTTGGTACTGCTAATTCGGCAGCTGCTGTTGGTGTAGGTGCGCGCAAATCAGCGACAAAATCACTAATTGTAAAATCAATTTCGTGACCTACAGCACTTATAACTGGAATTTTACAATCATATATAGCTCTAGCTACTATTTCTTCATTAAAAGCCCATAAATCTTCAATTGAGCCACCACCACGGCCAACGATTAAAACATCTAAATCATAGTCTTCAGCTCTTTTTATATTTTTAACAATATCATCTTTAGCATTATCACCTTGAACTAATGTCGGAAACAAAATTATTTCACAAATTGGAAATCTTCTTTTAGTAGTTGTAATAATATCTCTAACGGCCGCTCCTGTACTTGCGGTTATAACACCAACACGTTTTGGGAATCTTGGGATGGGCTTTTTATGTTTTTGATCAAATAGTCCTTCTTTTTCTAGTTCTTTTTTTAATTTTTCAAAAGCAATATATAAATTACCAACACCATCTTCGGTCATTTCATCAACGTATATTTGATAATTACCGGTTGGTTCATAAATACTAATTCTGCCAGTTACTAATACTTTAGTTCCATCCACCGGAGTAAAATTTAATCTAGATGCATTTCTACTAAACATTATCGCATTTATTTTACTATTTTCATCTTTTAATGAAAAATATAAATGACCACTAGTATGCGCTTTAAAGTTTGAAATTTCGCCCTTTAAAAAAACTGATTTGAGATTTTCATCTAAATCAAATTTTGATTTTAAGTATCTGGTCATCGCACTTATTGTTATATATTTTTCATTCATTCTATCACCTACTTATTATGATAAACTTTATCTAAAACTCCGTTAATCATTTTTCTAACATTATCATCGCTATATATTTTAGCAAGTTCAACGGCTTCGTTAATTGCTACAACTTCTGGAGTATCAGTATATAAAAGTTCAAAAATTCCCATTCTTAAAATAGCGCCATCAGTATTCCCTAATCTATCGATAGTCCAGCCATCTAAATATTTATTGGCAATTTTATCAATTTCATCTTTATAGGTAATTACTCCATAAACTATTTCTTTAATAAACTCATTATCAATTTCTGATACTTCACTAATTACTTCGTCAGTATCATATTTAATATGATTTTTATTATATACTTCAATTTGATATAAAATTGTCATACATAATTTCCTAAGTTCGCTTCTGTTTTTCTGCACGTTTAATCACCAATTTAATTATAACAAATTTATTAAAACAAAAAAAGATATAAAATGATTTTTTATATACTTTATCTTTCAAATATTTCTTCTTTTTTTAATATATAAATTTAAGTATTTATATATTTTTCTCCTTTTCCTTGAAGCAATCTTATAACATACATTAAATTAACATAAATAAATAATATCACCAAAAATGTCCAACCAATTATTGGAATTATTGCGCCTACTAGCCAGGGATATGGAAGCCCATATATTTCTTTCCCTGGAACATCTAATTTAGCGTCTACTTTTACAGTAATTTCAATTATAAGTACCATAAGCATTATAGATGCGGGCAAAAAAGCTAAAAGAATTCCTAAAACCCAGTAATACCATTTAGTATACCAAGCATCTTTTTCATATACTTTTAATAAATAACCTAAGAATAAAGTTGAAATGCCTCCAGTGATTATTGTTAATAAAAGCCAAAACCACCAAAAATGTCTTTTAAGTAGCATATATTTCCTCCTTTAGAAAAAGAAGATAATTAATTACCTTCTACTGACAGTATCCTTCACCAGGTTTTGATCCTTCAACATACTCCTGGTCCATCATCCCACAAGAAGTTTTTGTCACAGAATCTTTTAAATATCCGCCTAATAATTTAACTACACTCACTACAATAACACTTACTACAGCGATAATAAGTAAATATTCAACTAATGCCTGTCCTCTATTATTAAGTTTATTCATAATAAACCCTCCTATGACATTTTACCTTCTAATTTAATTATAGATTTTTTTATATAAAAAATCAAGATATTTTAATTAAAAGGTGTCAAATAAGAAGAAATGTGTTATATTAAAGATGGTGATTAAATGAAAATTGGTATAAAAGATATAACCGTTAAAAATTATGATACACCTATTAAAAAATTAAAAGGTCTAATGTTTAAACAAAATTTCAATTATGGAATTAGACTTAGATGTAATGGTATTCACACATTTTTTATGAAAGAAAACATTGATGTTATTTTAACGGATAAAAATGATATTATTTTGAAAATATACTATAATTTAAAACCTAATAGAATAGTTTTCCCGAAAAAAAATGTATATTATACTTATGAACTTCCAGCAGGATTTGTTAAAGGTTTAAATATAAATGATAAATTAAAGTAGATTTCTACTTTTTTTGTTTAAAAAAGAAATAGAATTATCTAGGATAAACACTAGCTTGTTTTCTATCTCTTCCTACTCTTTCAAATTTAACAATGCCATCTATTTTAGCAAAGATGGTATCATCTTTACCAATTCCAACGTTTGTTCCTGGATAAATTTTAGTTCCTCTTTGACGATAAATAATAGAACCACCAGTTACAAACTGTCCATCAGCCGCTTTAGCGCCTAATCTTTTAGATTCTGAATCACGTCCGTTTTTAGTTGATCCTTGTCCCTTTTTATGGGCAAATAATTGGATATCTAACTTTAACATTGACACGATTTACACCTCCTTATTTATTTTTATATTTTTTTTATAATTGTTTTCTAATTCCTTTAATAATTCTACCATATTTATAATAAGGGTATCAGTAACATCACTATGTTTCAAAATATCAAGACTAATATATCCATCCTTATTTTCATATTTAATGGAATCTTTATCAAATCTTAATAATGCATTAATTGTCGTAATTACTATCGTACTAACTGATGCACAAACGATATCTTTACCATAATCATCGTACTTTGCGTGTCCTTTTATTTCGATATGGTCTTTATTTATATTTATTTTTATCATTATTTTGTATTAATTTTTGTAATCTCAACCTTAGTATATGGTTGGCGATGACCTTGAGTACGACGATATTTCTTTTTAGCTCTAAATTTAAAGATAGTAATTTTTTTATTTTTACCGTGTTTTAAAACTTTACCTTCTACTGTAGCTCCTTTTACATATGGAGTGCCACTTTTGCCATCAATCATTAATACTTTATCGAAAGTAACTTTTTCATCAGCATTTTGGTCTAGTTTTTCAACATAAATAACAGCGCCTTCGCTAACATAATATTGTTTTCCTCCAGTTTCGATAACTGCTTTCATAACTTAACCTCCTTTTAAAATCTAAGACTCGCCATTAAGGTAACTATTTCTAGTTTTCAAACCTATTCTGTGCGGTTGTAGAGTGAGGCTCTACACAATTAAAGATTTTATCATATTTTCCCTTTAAAGTCAAACCTTTTACGGATAATTTCTTTTTCACTATAATATTTTGTTCCTATTTTAAAAATATGTTTATAATCCCTTTTCATACTTTGAATATTTTTAATTGTTTTCCTTTTTTTAAATTTAAAATCATTATTTAATCTTTCTAATAGGAAAAGATTAAATAAATTATTATGATTTTTATATTCTTCTATTACTTTTATTAAAATAAATAATAAAATTAAACATAAAATAAGATTTAAATTAACTTTAATCAAAAGAAAAACAAGGGTTAAAAACGATATATAAATAGTTAGCAAATGACTCTTTTTAAAGCTCGTTAAAATATTTAAAATGACATTTAAAAGTTTAGAACCATCTAATGGATAGATTGGTAATAAATTAAAAAATAAAATAAGATTACTATAATTTATAATATCATTATTTTTAAATATATTATAAATTGCAAAAACAAAGATAATTTGAACAAGTGGTCCCATAATTAAAATCATAAATTCTTCTTTGATAGGTCTATTTAATTTTTCGTGAAAAATGGTTAAGGCTCCAAATGGTAATAATAAAACTTTTTCTATTTTCCATTTATAATATAGTGCTGTGACAATATGACCAAATTCGTGCATTAAAATAATTATGGTAAAAAGAAAAAAGCCTTTAAAGTTACCTGTAATCATACATATAAAGGCTGTTATATAATAAAATAAATGAATTTTAAAGATACTTTTGATAGTCTAAAACCTTTCCTTCTTTATAAAATACCATATATAAAGTATTATCAGCTTCACCTACTATTTCACCTTTTTTAATGTAATCATATAAACTAACGCTGGCATTTTTTAAATTCCCATACCACACTTCAATATTGTCTGGTCTTTGAATAATAACGGTCTTGCCATAGCCATCTTTTTCACCTGAAAAAATAACGATTCCACTATCCATTGCTGGAACAGCATAATTTTCTTTTATAGTAAGTTTAGCGCCATCTTTATATTTACTAACACTTTTATATTCTAGTTTTTCAGCAGAAACTAATTCTAAGGCATCTTTATTATCTGATAGTGGAAGCGATGAACCAAAATATTTTTTATAGACATCATTTATTTTTGCAAAGGCCATATTGTTTTTAAATACTTTATTATAAATTGTTTCTCTTAAATCAGCATTTCCTTTTAAGACTATCATTGATATTAATAAAACAACAATTAAAACTAAAAACCGACTGAAATATTTAGATAAACGTGATGGTTTAATTTTTATTTTAGTTTTTCTAGCCATTATATATCACCACAATATCTATATGCGGATAAGCTATAAAATATTACTTTAATTTAATATCGAAGACGCTTGGACCTTCAAGCAAATTACCGTCTATATCAAATCTTGATCCGTGGCACGGACAATCCCAAGTTTTATCTAACTTATTAAAAATAAGTGAACATTTTAAATGTGGACACGTATTACTGACAATGTGTTTCTCGCCATTTTCATCGTTATAAATACCAGAACATTTTCCATCTATCATTTCTATATGAACATTTTTGTAGAAGTCTTTATTTTTAATCAATTTAGTACCTATATAAGTTTTACCAACCATAAAATTATTAGTAATAAAATTAGTGACCTTAGTAAATGATATTGGCCTATCTAATCTAAATAAATCAGCATATTTATTTTGTTTATTAAGGGCTAAATCAGCAAGTATTTTACCAGCTAAAATTCCATTAGTCATTCCCCATTTATTAAAAGCAGTAGCAATTAATAAATTCGGATGATTTTTATTTAATCTTCCAATCATTGGCAAATAATCGTGAGAAGTTAAATCGTGAGTTTGCCAGGCCATTTCGATATCTTTATTAAAATATTTTTTATAAAAATATATTAATTTATCCTCTTCTTTTTTATAATTGATATTTTTATAAAGTGGATGCGAAAAACCACCGACAATAATATTGTCTTTATAAAATCTTACTGAATATACTTCATCATCAACATTTATCGCATTAAATTTTTCATTTTTATAAGGACTTAATAGTGCATAAGATTTTTCTAATGAAAGTCTAAGTGGCATAAGTCCTGGAATAACAAAAAATGGATAATGAGTACATATAATTATTTTTTTAGCTTTAATATTGCCCTCTAAGGTAGTTACCTTATAATAATCTTTTTCAAAACTAATACTAGTAGCTCTGGTATTTTCATATATTTGAACTTTACTTTTAATAATTATCTCTCTTAAACTTGTAATATATTTTAAAGGATGAAAAACAAAAGTATCGTTTACTTTAATAGCATTTATATTTGGAATGTTAACGGGTAAATCACATTCTTCATATTTTATTTTAGTTTTTTTTAAAAACTTTTTCATTTTATCTAGTTTATCAACATCGTATGCTGCAAAAAGGTATGAATTATTCTTCTCTAAATCACATTTAATACCATATTTTTTTATATTATCTAAAGCCATTTTTATAGCATATAATTGTGATTCTAAATATCTACTAGCAGTTTTAAAATTATGGGCTTTTTCAATGTCATCATATATACTTCCCTGTAAATATGTAAGTTTACCGGTTGTATGAGAAGTAACTCCATAACCTATTTTTCCTTTATCAATTAAAACAACGCCATCTTCATCTTTAAGTTCTAAAGCGGTACTGATGCCGGCAATACCACCACCAATAATTAATATATCACAATTAATATCTTCTTTTAATGATGGTTTAGCTTTAAATTTTATCTCATCTAACCATACTGATTTTTGCTCCATTTATTTCACCTCTAATTTGTTATGGAATTTAAAATTAAAAATTATACAAAAAACATAGAAATTCAGGGTTTCTATGTTTATTTTTAATTAGCCAGTTTTTTGACTTCTTTAGATGGCAGTTTAGTCGAACTTGCAATAATATCGAGATCAACACCAGCATCATATAATCGCTTAGCAATTTGAAATCTTTCATTGTCATCAACAATGTATTCTTCTTTTGCCTTTATAACTTTTGATTCTTCATCATTTATGCTTATTTTTTTAATTTCGGTTATTAATCTTTCAATAATTCCATTTTCAACATTTGTAATAGTTTCAATATTATCTCCTTCACTAGTTTTAATAAATTCTTTTAAGTTATCTGAATCTAAGTTATTAACTAATTTATAAAATTTTTCAGAAAAACTTTTTGGCACTTCATATAGTAAAGTTATTTGAACTATTTTATTCACTTTGACACCTCCTTTCTAGCCCCCTATATATATGGTACTTTTTTAGTACTTTGATTTCCTTTTTTTTTAAATAATTTTCAAAACTCACAAATTGGCAAAATAAAAAACCGCAAATTTGCGATTTTTATAGATAAAATTTATTTAAAATTTTTAAATTTGAATCTAATTCATAAACATAAGGTTTCCCTGTTGGAATTTCAACATTCATAATATCTTCATCACTAATGTTTTCTAAATATTTAATTAAGGCTCTTAAACTATTACCGTGGGCAACAATTAAAACATCTTTACCTTTAAGTAGCTCTGGTTTAATATCACTTTCATAATACTCCACTACTCTTTTTAAAGTATCAAATAAATTTTCTGCACGTGGTAACTCCTCATCCGATAAGTCTTTATATTTAGGATCAAATTTAGGATACCTTTTGTCATCTAAAGATAATTCTGGTGGTCTTACATCAGCACTTCTTCGCCAAAGTTGTACTTGCTCTTCACCATATTTTTGTTTCATTTCATCTTTATTTAAACCCTGTAAGGCGCCATAATGTCTTTCATTTAATTTATAACTATACTTAATCGGAAGTTTAGTATGTAATTCTTCTAATACATATTTAAGTGTATCATTAGCTCTTTTTAATACTGAAGTAAAAGCAATATCAAATTGATAATTATTTTCTCTTAAAATTTTGCCGGCTGCTTGGGCTTCTAATATACCTTTTTCACTTAAATCTACATCGGTCCATCCTGTAAATCTATTTTCTTTATTCCACACACTTTCACCGTGCCTTAATAAAACTAGTTTCATAAAATCATCTCCTCGTATTAATTATACCACTTTAATTAATAATTATATTATAAAGTTTAATATGTAATCTTTTTGAACAAAACCAAAATAAATTTGACTAATTTTTCTTTTGCTTAAGGTGTCGTCTAAACTCAATTGGATCGTACCAAAAGCAGCCTTCACAACCATTGACTGATTCATCGTGAATTTCATTTCCTTTATACCAAGAAATGGGATAACCTAACTTTTTGGCATCATATCTTCTTCTAGTTTTCTCACAGTCTTTACAAAACTGCCTTTTAGCATCGTTAGCTGCTTTACTTAGAGGCTGAAAATCTTCTAATTTTTGAGTTTTTACATTCATAACACGGGGATTATTTTTAAGTCCATTTTTATGGTCAACTTCGGGATTAGATGTTCCTAAAATAACGCATCTTTGATTTTTATAATATTTTTTTATATCTGCCCGTATTGCTTGATTTCCTGTCCAACCCTCTTTTTTATATCCATTAAGCCTTATTCTATCGATCTTATTACCAGGCGTAACAGATTTATCAAATTCAACATAATAATATTTAGATATAGCGGAATCCGCTCTACACCAACTAGCACCATTTTCAAACCATAATGGCGCATACTCATCTACAAATTCAGTTTTCGAAACCCATCTACTTATACCATTTTTATCAGGATTAGATAGTTTAATAAATAAAGGAGCTCTAGATCCTTTTTTAAAATTTGGCTTATTCACTTCATACCTCCATAAAATCATTTATAATAAATGTAATTTATTAACAAATAATATACACTATAATTCCTTTAAAATCAACATAATATTATAACTTATAATAAGCAAAAGCTAGCATTACGCTAGCGGTTTTGTCATTACTTAATTTCGATATATTTTTTATTTGATATTTCTTTATGCTTTTCAAGTTTAGGAATGTCAATATTTAAAGTTCCATTTACATAATTAGCTTTGATATCTTCTTCAGTTATATCATTACCAACAAAGAATGTACGTGAACATTCACCTAAATATCTTTCTTGACGAACAAATTTACCCTGCTTATCTTTTTCTTCTTTATTGGTATTAGTTTTTGCTTCAATAGTAAGATATCCATCCTCTAAAGATATTTTAATATTATCTTTATCAAATCCTGGTAAATCAACTAATAATTCAAAATGGTCATCGTGTTCTTTAATATCCGTTTTCATTATTTTTTTGGTATCCATATTAAAGAATGAATCTTCAAATACATCTTCAAATATATCAAAATTTCTTCTAGGTATTAACATCATATTATCTACTTCCTTTCCTTTAATGTGTTGTTAGGTAGCACATTTATATAATTTAACACCTCTATAGTAAGTATACCCTTACTACATTTATAATATACATCTATTTTTAGCATTTGTCAAGCGAGAGTGCTAAAAAATAGGAATATAAGTAATTTTTTATGTAAAATAAAATTTCTTTTGTTTTTATATCATTTATTATATAATAAATATAGGTGGTAGAATGAATATAAAAACTATAATATTTGATATGGATGGTTTAATGTTTGATACTGAAACATTATGGCAAAGGGTCTGTCAAGAGACAATTCATACACTTGGATATGAGTTCGATTCTGACTTTAATACTATAGGCTTAAATCAAGATGATATGAAAAAACATTTTATCCAAAAATATGGTTCAAAATTTCCCATTGATTTATTTAAAAAATCTTATTATGAAAATATGAATAATATTATTATAAAAGAAGGGTTAAAAATAAAACCTGGGTTAATGGAATTATTGGAATATTTAGTAGCTAATAATTATACTTTAGCTATTGCCTCATCAACTGATTTTAATCGTATTAAATGGTATTTGGAATGCGCAAAAATTGATGAAAAAATTTTTAAAGTAATTATTAGTGGTGAATATTTTGATAAAGGTAAACCAAATCCAGATATATTTTTAAAAACCTGTGAACTTTTAAAAGTACATCCTAGTGATGCCATAGTTTTAGAGGATTCTAAAAGAGGCATTGAAGCAGCTTATAAGGCTGGTTGTATACCTATATTGATTCCCAATATTGATATTATTGATAGCCATACTAGAAATATGGCTAAGTATGAATTTAAAACTTTAAATGAAGTAATTAATTTTTTAAATGAATAATACAAATTGTAACTTATTTGTCAAATTCTCCGTCGCAAGCAACGGAGCTTGAAATTGTCTCATACTTCGACCTATAACGTATCACCTTTCTTATGTGCAATCTTATATTTATTGTTGCCTTGATTTTTAACATATTCTCTAATAACTTTTTCTGTCCCGTTTTGACTGACCGTTACCATCCAATATCCATCTGA
>CANQNL010000010.1 GCA_947625215.1 uncultured Bacilli bacterium
ATTGTTATTTCAATAATAAAGAGCTATTTCATTTACCATAGCTCTCTTTTCTAATGAATTTTAGTCTGAATAGTTACTTTTTTATAAATAGTAATTTTTCTGCTTTACGATATTTTTGCTCACTAAATAGTACGCATAATTATTATCATTAAAATCATTCATATAATTTTTATTCTATTATTAAACTACTCTCTAATAACCTTTCCATCTAAATTACATATGTAGATATTTGGAAAAAGCTCTTTTATTTTATCCAATTTATCTTTATCTTTTTCGTAATCTCTTCCTACTAACACACCTTCTATTAAAGTAGCTGGCACACCAAATAGAATCGCACTTTCTCTATCAGTAAAGAAAGCTGTTTTGTTTTTTCTTTCTTTAAGAAATGCTTCATAATAACTTTCTAAAACAAATGGTTTTACATCATTATCATTTATTTTTAAAGATAAAATATCACCATTCATTATTTCCGTATCTCCATTAAATATAATTCCTATTTGAACTTTATTTTGAATTAAACTTGGCATAAATCTAGCTTCTTTTGTCTGCTGCATAGACCAGCTATAACAGTTTTGATCTTTATTAAGATTTTCTATTAAAGTTGGCATTTCGCTCATAGCAATTACTTTAGTTTCATAATAATCATTTTTTTCACTTTTAATTTCTAAAGTTCCACCACTATAAAAATCAATATAATCTTTTAAATAATAATCTTTTTGTAAATTCCACAATCCTACACTACTTGGATATTTTGTCCCCTTGCTTTCTATAAACCAACTTGATAAAATACCATTTTTAACTATAGTTTCTAAGCCCTCTAAATTTTTATAAGTTCCGTGAAGTAGCGTTCCTTTTTTTAAATAAACATCATCGCCTATTTTGTAATTATGTTTTCTTGGCTTATAATTTTCTTTTAAATCATAATATGTTTCTATTTGATTTAAAAATATTTCTCTTGATTTTCCTTTTAATCTTTTTTTAGCTTCTTTTATGTAATCTTGCTTTTCCATATTTACTCCTATTCTACTATTACTTTTCCATCTAAATTGCATATATAGACATTTGGTAAAAATTCTTTTATTTTATCCAATTTATCTTTATCTTTTTCGTAATCTCTTCCTACTAGTATTCCCTCTATTAAATTAGCTGGCACACCAAATAGAACCGCACTTTCTCTATCGGTAAAGAAAGCATCTTTATTTTGTCTATCCCTTAAAAATTGTTTATAATAATATTTATTAATAAATGGCTTTACATCTTTAGCGTTTATTTCCAAAGATAAAATATCACCATTTACTATACCAGTATCACCATTAAATATAATTCCTATTTGAACTCTATTTTGAACTAAACTTGGCATAAATCTGGCCTCTTTTGTTTGTTCTATATACCATTTATAACAATTTTTATATTTATAAATAGTGTCCATTAAAACCGGCATTTCACTTAATGGTATTACTTTAATATCTTCAATATTATTTTGACATCCTTTTATACTTATAGTTCCTCCACTATAAAAATCAATATAATCTTTTAAATAGCAATCTTTTTGTAAGTTCCATACTCCAACTGAACTTGGATATTTAGATTTTTCAGCATCAATAAACCAGCCAGATAAAAGGCCATCTTTTATTATTTCATTTAATCCATCAAGATTTTTAAATGTTCCGTGAAGTAGTGTTCCTTTTTTTAAATAAACATCATCGCCTATTTTGTAATTATGTTTTCTTGGCTTATAATTTTCTTTTAAATCATAATATGTTTCTATTTGATTTAAAAATATTTCCCTTGATTTTCCTTTTAATCTTTTTTTAGCTTCTTTTATGTAATCTTGCTTTTCCATATTTACTCCTCTATTTCAAATTCAATTCCAACAATTTTAAAATTTTCTATCTTTTCTTTACCAAATATTTCTTCTAAATTTTCTTTTAATTCAGTTTTTGTATAATTTATATGTGAATGTTTAAAAATATAATTATTATTTAAAAGTTCTTCTAAATTATTAAAAATATATTTATTAGTAACTTTAACTATTAAAATTTTATCACTGTCTACAACTTGAAATTTAATTTTATCGTCTTTTTTAATAGCGTTTGATTTATCGTTTAAAAGTCTTATTTCAATATTTTTAATGCCTTTAATCATTGCCTCATAGACATTAGGGTATATTTTATATTCAATCATTATTTCTCCATTTCATCTAATATAAATTTTTCGCAATTAAGGATAAGATTATCTAACTGTTCTTTGGTAAACAATTTATATTCAAATGATTTTGTATCTAATTTATTGTATTTATAAAAATCATTATTTAAAAATTTAATTCTATCCCTAACATTTTGTTCTGTGAGAAATTTATCTTTTAATATATCTATATTTTCAATTATTTTATCTATTTTTTTAGGAATATATAAATCTTCATTATTAAATAAATATTTACCATATAATTCTAAATCATCGTGTTTATATTTTCTTTTTATTCTATTTTTATCTTCTATATCAATATCAATAATTTTTCCATTATTTAGTTTAATTCCTATAGCGTCTTTATTTTCATTTTTAATTAATATGTTTGTACATATATAATCGTTATAATAATTATCGGTTAATAAATGACAATAATATCCTAAGATTAATGGATTATTCATTTTATCTTTATAATCTTTTATAAATGATTTAATATCGATCATATTTTCATTACAATTAGGAAACTTTAAATTGCCATAGTAATGCGCTACAAATCTATTTATTTTTGTATTATTATCGACATCAGGAATTAAATTACCGTAATAAAATAAATCATTATCTAAATTAAGTTTTTTATTAACTTCTTTTGCTATTTTTAAATGTATGGGCCAGCTTGGCATAATTACCACTCCTTTATTTTGACCTTCCACTATTTATTGATGTTTCCGTTAATGAATTATCTTGAGGCCTTATACCATAGCCTTTCTCACCATTCATAATTTGTTCTATAGCATTTAATTCATCGGAAATTTCTTCAACTCTATCTTTTCTGCTACTTTGCTCATTTCTTTTATTTTTTTCTTCTCTTTCTTGTCTTCGTCTCTCATTTAAATATGCTAAAACTTCAGGGTTAAAACATTCATATTCATAATTAGGGTCTTTATATTTGCTTAAATCAAAATCTTTAAACCTATCTATGGTTATATTTCGATTACTTTCAAAGGAATTAATGCCCATACTAAAACCATCAAGTGATTTAGAAAAGGCACATAAGCCATTAGGTAATGATAAATTATTGTAATCATAATTTTCATATAAAATGCCATTCATAGAATCCAATAATTGCCATTTATCATTTAAGTAAACTTCTAAAAAGATATGACCACGAAGTGAAGTATATGCATTTGGTTTACCCTCCTGCATATCTTTAATCCATTCATCCTTAGCTGCTTGAACATAAATTGTGGGAATGTCATTCATTCTTAAAATGGCTGATAATAATGTTCCCGCATCATTACATCCGGTATAAATTTTTGACTTGGCAATTTCTTCACTAGTTCTTGAAAATAATTTAGGTTTCATTTCCTCGTGTATTTTTTTATCAATTGTGTCTTTTTCAAATTCAGAAATAAATGTTTCATATAATCTTTTTATATCTTCTTTTGTTTCTATTTTTCCTACTTTATTAGAAAGTTCTAGTAAAGCTGGCCCTACTTTATTTTGGGATGGATTATTTTTAAATTTATTTATATCACTTCTATCAATATTACAAATTTGTTCTAAAGTGGGCTTTGCTATTTGTTCGTTATTTAATGCTCTATTAATATCTATTTTATACTTTCTATTTAAAGTATCTTTATTACTATCTGGAATATAAACGCATTCTAAAATACCTGAATTATTTTCGATAATTTTTTGCCTATCTTTATCTTTTTCATCACAAGTAATCGTTATATCGCTTAATCCTTGCTTGCTGGATTCTTGAATTAAAGCTTGTAAATTATCAATATCTTTTATATCATAAACTCTATTCATATTTAAATTCCTCTTAATTGTATCTACCACTTCATTTATTTTTGTATTTGGATTGGCAACAGCATTATGTAAATAAAGTAATTCCTGCGTAGCATTTTTACTTTTACTAATTTTATCTGATAGATAGTATCCTAAAACATATCTTTGTGATAACCCTAAATCCATATCTTTTGTTTCTATTATCTGATTTACTCTTCTATAGTCATAAGCTTCATCAATTAAAACATTATATATAGGTGAAGTTTTATCATAGTTTGATAAAAAGTTTGAAAGATTCTCATAACTAATATTTTGACCTCTTTCTTTCATTTTTATAAGCTCAGCATTTATTATAAAATTTCTCGACCACTCTTTACAACTATTTAATCTTTCTTCTTTTCTTAAATTAAAATCATTTTCTGTAATTATACCATTACTTACTAAATAATCGCCTAAAAGCATTTCTGAAGTAAAAGATACTGTTTCGCTGAAATAATCTCTTGCATAAGTTTGAAAATGTTTGTCTGATTTAATAGTTGCTTGGTCATTCATTTTATGCATCATTTCATGTAATATTTCAAACAAATCATTAGGAGTTTCATCATAAGCAATGTAAACTTTACCATCAGGAGTTACGTGACTGTCATTAGTAGATATTTCACCTGAATCTTTTTTTGTTTTTAATTCTTCTCTAGGTATAAATGTAACAATGGGATTATTATTTGAATCAACACTATGCATTATATTATAAAACTCTAAAGCAAGGTTATGATTAGTTTTTGTTAAAAAATCATATACTATATTTATTGAATCATTTAACTTAATATTTTTTGACCACTTTGTTTCACTAATGTTTTGAGTTCCCTGAGCTAAAATTTCCGAAGCCATTTTTTCTATCTCAGAAATTGACTGCACATAAAAATCATTGCTTTTAATATAATTTGATACTATTTTATCTAAAGTATTATAATCCATTATACTCACCAACTATCCAATGCCAAATATTATTTTTCATTATTTAGGTTTGCTACTTACTTCTTCCATTAGTTTCAGAATTTTGCCCAGCATTTTTTTCAAAATCAGGCCATAACTGCTCCCTAGCTTGAGTATTTTGCTCTAAAGTTAAATCGGGATTTTGATTTATTGACTGTTCTAATTCTTGTTCTTTTTGATAAGTATCTATTTGCTTTTCTATATCAGCTAAATCATCCGATATTTCATTCAAGTTTGTATGATCATTACTTTCTAGTTCAGAAACATCGGCATTTTCTTTACCAGCAAAAAGTAACTCTTCTTCCTCTTTTGTTCTAAAATATTTATTTGGATTATTCTGAATTTGTCGTTTTAATCGTTGTCCTAATCTTGCCTGGAGGAATATTAAATGTCTAATATCAAAATCAGAAGGAAGTTTTAAACCTTCGACACTAGTTAAATTATCGAAAACCAAACCATCATTAATTGTTTTTGGTAATTCTAATCCTTCAGCACTTTTTAAACTTAGGAAAGACAAATCACCATTAATTATTTCTGGTAATTTTAGTCCTTCGGCACTGGTTAAACTATTTAAAGACAAATCACCATTCATTACCTTTGGTAATTTCAAGCCTTCAGCGCTCTTTAAACCAGCTAAAGATAAACCGCCATTCATTGTCTCTGGTAATTTTAGTCCCTCGGCACTAGTTACCCCTAAAACCAAATTGCCATTCATTGTCTTTGGTAATTTTAGCCCTTCAGCGCTATCTACATTTAAAATCAAATTGCCATTCATTGTCTCTGGTAATTTTAGTCCTTTGGCACTGGTTAAACTATTTAAAGATAAATTGCCATTAAATGTTTCTGGTAATTTTAGTCCTTCAGCGCTAGTTAACCTACTTAAATTCAATTTACCATTAATTGTTTCTGGTAATTCCAAACCTTCAGCACTGGTTAACCTTTTTAAACTCAAACCACCATTAATTGTTTTTGGTAGTTTCAATCCTTCAGCACTGGTTAAACTATCTAAATTCAAACTTCCATTAACTATTTCTGGTAATTCCAAACCTTCAGCACTTGTTAACCTTTCTAAATTCAAAGAACCATTAATAGTACTAGGTAATTTTAATCCTTTGGCACTTTTTAAACGATTTAAATATAAACTTCCATTAACTGTTTTTGGTAATTCCAAACCTTCAGCATTTATTAACCATAGTAAGACCAAACTTCCATTAACTGTTTCTGGTAATTTCAAGCTTTTAACACCCGCAAACCAACTTAAATTCAAGTTACCATTATAAACTTTAGAATCGCCAAAAATTGTTGCTAAATCATCTTCAAAAACTCTGCCTTCTTTAATTTCACTGATTCGTGGATCTTTTCCCCAGCCAAAGCCTTGTATATCCCCATCCAATTCATATAAAAATTTTAATTCTTCTTTAGTAAGCTCTATATTTTTATGAACTTTATTATCTATTTCTGTAAGTCTTTGCATATCCTCTTCTTTTTTAAAGTATTCATCTTTGTCAGGAAATTCTTTTAATTTTTCATGTAATATTGGAAGCATTTCTGGTTCCATATTTTGGTCATCAGCTATTCCTCTAATTTCCGCAATTTCATAATCTCCTTCCATTCTAATTGCGATTCTAGGTACTTTAGCCTGCCCTTTTTCATCTAATGAATAGTAGACATAAAAGTCACCACCTTCAAGCTGATCTTTCGCAAAATTTTCACCAGCTGCTGTACACCAACCTGTATAATATCCTTGAAGAGAATCTCTTAAAAGATGATAATCAGATCCTTGTTCATATTTTATCCATTTTCCCTCATTACTATTATGAGTTCTTTCACCTTTTTCCATTATTTGTTCAAGTGAATATTCATATAAAGTTTTAAAATTTCCAGAACCTAAAGCATTTCTAATTTCTTCTTCGCTTTTTTTATCTTTTATATATTCTTCCATTAACTTTAAAGTATTAAAAATTGCTTCTTTTTCTACTGGCGGAAAAGGATAAGTAGTAGTTTTATCTCTTTTAGAAAATTTATGTTTTTCTTTATCATATTTTCCTAATTTTTGAAGACCTTGAAATACCCAGAATTTCTCCCACATTTCATATGATTTTGATTCTTCATCATATAGGAAATAATCTATCCATTTATCTAATGATTCTTCTTGATCCGAGATTATGTGTTTAGCTAGTTCTTTTTTTATTTGGTCAGTAAGTTCAATATTACCATAGCCGCGTTCTCTAGCTATTCTAACTTCTTCTTCGTATCTTCTTTCAGGGATATTTTCTTCTTTTATGCAGTATAAATTATGATAGGCTTTTTTGAGTTCTGTTTCGGCAGCTTTTGAATGTGATTCAGTTACTTTATTATGAACCCTATCTAATCTTTCAAAGTACTTTATAACTCTATCCCTTTTTTTATCATTTTCGGTAGCTGTATGCATAACCGCATCTGACATATGAAGTTTTGTATATAATTTTGTAATAATATCTATCCATACATCTCTTTCATTCATAAAAAACCTCTCCTTTATCTATATTTTCTACCACCATTATATCATCTTCCCTTATAAATTAAAATAAATAGGGATTTCAATTGACATATGGGGGTGTAAAAACAAAGGAGCAATTACTACCTATTTCAAAGGAAATATGCGATAATTAGTTATAGCTACCATTTATCTTAATTTATTAGTATAATAAAAGACTTGAAATTTTATCAAGTCTTTTCATTGTCTAAATTTTCAATATTAATTAAATTTTCATTATCAAAAGTTAATTTAAAAGTTTGACAATAATTCCAATTACCATCAAAAAATTCTTTCCCATTAAATTTCATCGAATAATTATTAATATCACATTCACACCAAGTAAGTAATAAAGCCGTAATAGCAGTAGCATGCGACACAATAGCAATTTTATCATCTTCACTTTTTAATACATTCATAAGAGCATTATACATTCTTTCCTTTACTTCTCTTATACTTTCCCCAAAACCGATTTTGTAATCAATATCTTCAAATTGTTTTAGATTATAATTAAGTGGAAGTTCATCCCAAGAATTTATACCCATTGTTCTTTCGTGAAAATCTGAAATGACTTTGACATTGGTGTTATTTTCTAAAGCTATATATTTAGCTGTTGCCATAGCTCTAGTATAATTAGAAGAATAAACGGCGTTTAAATCATATAGTTCTTTATTCTTACTTGTTGTTTTAGCTATTTCCTCACCATTAATTGTTAATGGATATTTTTCATTTTGTATTTGTAAAGTATCCTCATTATAAATCATCTCAGGTTTTAATGGTTCAGAATGTCTTAATAAATAAACTGTTTTCATATTTACTCCCTTTAGTTCATAACTATGCTTTCCTAATTATTATAGCATAATAGCCTGTAATAAAACAATTAAATAAATTAAGTTTTTTCCTTGATTTAAAAAGCTTTGTGTATTATACTAATGTGGGTGATGTGAAATGATTAAAATTTATAAAACTGACCCTAAGGGGACTATAAATGAAATTAAAAACGTTGAAAGAAATTGCTGGGTTAATATTACTGACCCAAATGAAATGGAAATTAAAAAATTATCAACGATGATTGGCATTGAAGAAACAGAATTAAAGGGTTTACTAGATGAAGAAGAAAGAGCCCGTACAGAAATTGAAGACAATTATGGATTAATTGTTTTAGATGTTCCAGCTTACGAAAAGCACAACAATTCTATGATGAGTATTACTATTCCAATTATCATTTTGCGCGCCAATGATTACATTTTTACAATGTGTTCTAGAAAAACAGATATATTTAATGATTTTATAAAAGGCAATGTTAAAAACTTCTATACCGAAAAGAAAAGTCGTTTTACAATTCAAATAATGCTTAAAATTGCTTCTAGATATATTAAAGATCTTAAGACAATTAATGAAGAAGTAAATAAAAGTGAAAATTCCCTAAAACGTTCAACTAATAACAATGATTTATTAAAATTAATGCAATTACAAAAAAGTTTAGTTTATTTTTCAACTTCACTAAGAAGTAATGCGATTGTTCTTGAGCGCATTCAAAAAAACAAATTAATTCCATTATATGATGAGGATGAAGATGTTTTAGAAGATGTAATTATTGAAAATAAACAAGCTATTGAAATGGCTTCTATTTATGGTAGTATTTTAAGTAGCACTATCAATGTGTTTGGTACTATTATTTCAAATAATTTGAATAAAATAATGAAATTCTTAGCTGGTTTTACCATTGTTATTTCCATCCCGACAATTGTGGCATCATTTATGGGAATGAATGTGCCTTTAGGAATTTTCGAACATAATAAAATGTCATTTTTAATTATATTCCTAATTGCTCTTGTTCTAACACTAATTGCCGCCTTTATTTTAAGGAAAAAAAATATGCTTTAAAAAAGCACCTAATGGTGTTTTTTTTAATTTAACATTTTTAAAAGTTCTTTAAAACATTTTATATGTTGTTTTTCATCTTCAATAATTCTATATAATAATTTTTTAATATATTTATCATCTATAATACTTATATGATATAAATATTGTTTTATTGCATCTTCTTCAATTTTAATATCGCTTAAAAGCATTTCTCTAATATTAACTGTATAATCTACAAAACTACTACTAAAATATGTTAAATGATTATGCGGTCTATCAGTAAATTTAAATTTTGGGTTTATTCCTAATAACTTTATTGTCTCACCCAGAAGTTCAAGATGTTTCATTTCAATAGCAGCTATTTTAGATAACGTTTCTGAAAAAAAGGAATCAATATCAAATTTATCAAATTTTTGATAAATATACTGATGAATAGCTGTATCTTCACTAACTATTCCAGCATAATCTTCTAAAAGTAATTTTGCATATTTTTTATTTTTCCCCTCTACCGCAATTTTGGGGTAAGGTTTATTTACTCTACATTCCATTGAATCACCATTTAATTATATTCTAAAGATATCTATAATAGAAAAAAAGATGACATAAATCATCTTATTACTAATTGTTTTACCTTACGCTTATCTTTACCAGCTTCATCCCATAATTGATTTTGTTTAAATAACTTTTCCTCAGCCTCAAAATACTGAATATTGCCTTTTTTATCCGAATACATATCAATAAAGTAAGCTCCAATGGCATTTGATAAACCTTGCCTTTTTTGAAATGGAGTTTTATTACATAAGCAAGGTACTAAAAGGCCATAAACATTTCGGTAAACAAATGAATAACTTTTATGAAAATGACCAACGGCTAAAATCTTTGGTTTATATTCAGATTCCCAAGATTCTATTCGCTGCTGAACTTTATATGAAAGAGCTTTTGAATTGCCACCATCTGGATGATCTAAAAATATCTTAACTTTATTTAAATCTACGACTGCACTATCTGGGCCTAAATATGTTATATCATCACGGCATTGAGATAGCCAGTAAACTACTGAAGCTAAAGCGTTTTTAGCATAAGTGGCATCGTGATTACCAGAAATCATCATTGTTTCAATTCCATTAACCTCAGGCCACATTTCTTTAACATAATTAAGCTGTGAATCAAAGCCTTGCAGACACTGCGAAGCTAAATCATTAGCTCTGATTGGATAATAACCATCGGTAACATCACCACAGTGAATAACAAGAGGAATTCCGCGATTATAAGCTTCCTTATACACATCATTTACCAGGTGAAGTTGTTGCCCTTCATTTCCTATATGTGTATCCGAAATTAAAACAAATTCGGTGTGAACAAGGCCTTTATAATCAATACCAGGTTTTAATGTTTTAATATTCCTATAAATGGGCTTTTCAAAAACTAATGTATCTCTTTTCTCAGTAGTAATAACATCTTTACCATAAATACGGCATAATTCCATTAACCCTTCTACTTCTTGATAAGTCATATGAAACTTTTGCATAAAGTCTTCAACTGATGAACCATTTTTCATATAACGATAATATTTTTCCGCTGTTTTTTGTTCAATGTTTTTTTCCTCCATATTACTAACCTACTTTCTTTCCAATTTTAAAACTTTTGGTTTTAAATAATCATTATCGATTGTTTTATAATAAATTGAATCCTTAGAACGACAGCTCAATAAATTACCATAATTATCGGAAGTAACGGTAATAAATCTTGCGCCTACTGTATTATCTTGCCTTTTTTCTCTCATTTCTTTTGTCGTTGAACATAAGCTTGGAATTGAAAGACATTGAACATCACGATGTGTAAATTTTTCCATCTGTAAAAGGCCACCATATAATAATATATCCGGTTTATCCTCACTACGGAACGAGTTTACTTGTTGTTGCATTCTGTATGATACGGTATATGTTTTAGCTGATTTAGAATTGAAAATAAGTAGGTTAATATTATCAATGTTAATTTTAACTGATCCTTGTCCTAAATAAACCATATCATCTCTATTTTCACTAATTCTTTTTCCTATATTTAATTTATTCCTTTTTAAATGTGTTTCGTCTTTTGGACCCGTAATAAAATATGTTTTCATACCATCAATTTGCGGATAATTTCTAGTTATATAATCAACCTGACCAATGGTGTCATTTATAAAGCATTCTTCGGCATAAGGATTTGACATCGGATAAACCCCTTCGGAAATATTTCCACATAGAAATACATTATAACATCCAAGATCATATGCCGTTTGATAGCTATCATTTAAAAGAGAAAGCTGTTGCTGCTTAGAACCAAATCTAGTATCGGAAATAACCATAAATTTAAATTCATTATTTTGATCAGTATCAAATTTGTAAGTAGGATTTTGATGAAAATCTCGTTCTCCGTGATTGAATAAATAAATATCATCTTCCTTTTTTTGTCTAATAATATTAATTCCTTCAGAATTAAGTTCACCAACATAACCTAGTATTTCATAATTGTTAATGTTTAGTGCATCACTAATTTGTGATAGACTAATTTCCTTTTGCGTAAGTTCTTTTAATTTTTCCAATATTTGCCTTTTATCCATAAAAGCCCCTTTCTAAAAAAAGAGTACAAAAAATTGTACACTTTTAACTAGCAAAAAAAGAGATAGATATGCTACATAAAAAATTCATTGACATACCTACCACTTCCTATTCTATATTAAGTATAGCATTTTAAATATTTTTAGACAAGTTTTTTTCTAAATTAAATTATTTTTTTCAAACAAAAAAGGAAATGTTTAATTTCCTTATTTTATGCAGCAGGTGCCAGTTCATCACCACTTGGCGTGCCTGATGCCGGTGGATTGCATTGAGCATTATAATCTGCTTCCGTTGTTTTTTCACCATTTTTATCATAATACACTCCATCAACAATTTCACATATATGTTTTATAGATTCCGAACCTTTGTCTTTATCTTTATCATCATCCTTAGAATCATCACCAACAGTTACTACCTGATTAGAAGTATCTTTTTCAGTAGTTTGTGGTGTTGAAACCTGTCCACTAGATAATGTTACTGTAAGACTTTTTACATCTTCAACATTAGCTCCTGATGGAACATTTTGTGATATAACTGTACCTGTTCCACTACCATTAACATTTACTTTAATACCATTAGCGCCACAGAATGAATTAACATAACTTAAACTTTGACCTATGAAACTTGGTAACAATACAACAGAATCGCCTTTAGTTTCCTCACCGCCAATTATAGTTTCTTCATATGGGTTATTAATATTAAATTTAAAACTTTTAGGTAATGTTTTCTTTTTAAGGCCTAAGTTTTCTTTCATTGCATCTGATACAGCTTTTACACTACTATCATATAAAACATAGTTATATAGTGATAAATTAGTTCCACCATAATCATATATTCTAGCATCGTGTCCATTTAAACGTAATTTTTGAAGTCCTAATAAATCAGCCATCTCGTTCTTTTTGTTTCTTTCAGAAATATCTTTAAAGACATTATATAAAGATAAAATTTGCTCAGTACTCATATTAGTATTCATATTATTACTAATTGTGTCTAATAATTTATGTACGGTATCTAAACTCTTTATTGATTTAAATTTATTCAAAATAGCCATTACAACTTCTTGTTGATGATATCCTCTTATGAAATCATTACTTATATAATTAGTCCATTTAGCTGAACACATATCTGGGTTAGCGTGCCTATTACGTGAATAAGCTAAAGCTTGTTCACCATTTAAAGTTTGTAAACCTTGTTCAATATATACGGTATTGTCACCCCATTCACGGTTACTATTTTGTTCACATAAATTATATGGAACATCAATTTCAACCCCGCCTAATGTATCAACTAATTGAACAGCACCTTTAAAGTTTATTTTAGCATAATAATCAATATCAATATCTAAGAAGTTTTCTATAGTCTTTTGCATACACTCTTCGCCTTTCCAAGCTGCGTGAGTTATTTTGTTTTTACGCTGATTTGGGAAACAAGCGATTGGTACATATGAGTCACGTGGAATACTTAACATTGTTGTACTTAAAGTTTTAGGATTAAAAGTAATTACCATTAATGAGTCCCCATTAAAAGAACTATTACCAATTCCTTCTTCAGTTGAATCTACACCCATCAATAAAACTGTAAATGGTTCTGTTACTGGTTTAGTAGTTTTAGCTTTTTCTTTGCTTTTAACTTTTTTAGTTTGGGTATAAATAATTTTAGTTATATCTTCGATATCTTCATAACCTTCCATACTACCAAACATAATAGGATAATTAGTTGGTAAGAAAATATAGTTAACTTCTTTAGCTTTTAATGCATCAATTGCAGCAATATAACTATCATATGAAACAGTCTCATTTGAAAGATCTTTTTTATCAAATACTTCGTTTGGAATAATATATCCTTCAATACTTGTTTTGTCTTCTAAAATTCCGATTTTATCATCATCAATATCAGATAAAGACTCCGCATCATTTTCTTTTAAAGCAATTAAGCTAGCAGAATATGTTGTATATCCTGATGTATCAGATACTTTCTTAATTGTTCCATATACTTTAGCAATATTATAACTAACAAAGCCTTCAGCCCCAATAAATATTAAAGCTAGTATAATAGTAATTACTATTTTTACTTTTTTATATTTTCTTAAAAATCTGATTAGTAAAATAATAAATATAAAAGTAATAATTACTAAAGCAATAACAACCCCTAATCTTAATAAATTTTCTATATTTTTTAGTAGAGCAATATTAAAAATCAAATAACCTGTAGAACCTAATAATAATATTGCCACTATTAATGAAATTACAAACGCTAATTTATGACGTGTCAATTTTTTCATTGGAATGCCTCCCTTTATACTGTACTTAAAATATTATATCCTAATTTCGACAATTTAACAAGCTTATCGACAAAAGAAATTTAACAACTTTTTCATCTTAATAAATATAATATAATAACTATCCTTAATTTAATTGACATTTCATCATTTTTATATTACAATTAAATTGCATTATTTTTTATGCACCTATAGCCAAGTGGTAAGGCATGGGACTGCAACTCCCCGATCGTTGGTTCAAATCCGACTAGGTGCTCCAAATAAAAGTATAAGCCTTGAAAAACAAGGCTTTTCTTTATTTTATAAGGCTTTTGTCTATTTTTTAGCTAATTTCTCCTATTACTTTTTGATTAAAATAGTATTTGATTAGTCAATATTAATAGTAGTAATTAGGTTAATCTTTTTACATATATTATTTATGAAACTTTTATTTGTTGTTTTAAATATATAAAATTATATTTAATTATTATCTTAAATATTATTGTTTGATACATCAGATTTGATTTTTTTGTTAGACTATGATATATTGTCATTAGTTGAAGTGGTTGGTCGCAATTGTAGCTTCCCGTCACTTCTTTTTATTATGCCTTCATCTATATCATACAACAAATTACCTTTAGCAATATTATTTTTCATAAATTTATCGTAGTTGTTTCGACCATACACACTTGTCAACACATTTGTTTGTCCCTTTGCCATCAATTTTAATAAAATAAAAAAGTAGGATTTCCCTACTTTATGCTACTTTTTTCATTGAATTATCTTGTTTATAAGAATTACTTTTTCTGATTTCTTCAAGAGTCATAATAACCGCATTCTTATTTTCAATATCAATTTGACTTCTAGTATTTTCTGGATAGTAATATTCACTAAGGCAGAAATATCCTTCATTTTTTTGTGCTGTAATTGGATATATTTCTGCAAATATCTTTTGTTTCTCAAACGGGTTTGTTGGTAAACCTCTTTTTCTATTCTCTAGGTCGTTATTTATATCATCTATAAATTTTTGTACTTTTTCCATTATTTACCCTCCGCTTCAATCATTGCCCTTATTACACTTTTAGCATCATTATTAAAATAAGCATTATATAAAGTATCTTCTCCGATGGCTTTACCTATTAAATTAGTCATTATAATTTCATCTGTAAAGAAATTGTTTTCGACATCCCCTACTAAATTATTCGTAATAATTTCGGTATACCCCTCATTAAGCGCAACTAAAGTATTTTCTTCGCCAGCAAATCCATAGTAATTATCTTTAGCGGTAATTATTCCAAGTAAACAGTGCATTAACCAGTGTTTGGCATCACACTCTTCAAATAAGCCCCGATTGATAAGAAGTTCATTCGTAAATGGATTATATTTACAAGGTAGTTTTAATAAATACATACTTTCCCTTTTAATTTTTAAATTTTTAAGACGTTCAATAAGATTAGATAAATCAACATCTTTAAACTGATCATTAAAGATAACAACTAAATCAAATAGATTATCTTTGACCTCTTTGGCAATAGTTTCATTTGAATTAAGTGCTTCCTTAACTTTCTCAATCATAATCCAATCACCTGATTTGTATTATATCACATTCACCAAAAAATGTACAGATTAAATTCTCGTTTTTTTACACTCACTATATCTAGCTGTACTCGGGTGATTGCTTTCACCTTTAAAATATTATATAATTATTTATAGGTGATTTGTATGAAAAAAAATTTTTTACCAGTTATTTTAGGAACTGATGCGAATGCCTATGGGTTATCTCGCAGCTTTTTTGAAGAATACAATATCAAATCACTTGCTTTAGGGAAAGCACCATTATTAGAAACACAAAAAAGTAAAATTGTCGATGTAAAAATATATGATAATTTAGATACAAATGAAGTATTTATAAAAGCAATGGAAGATGTAATAAATACCTATGAAGATAAATATGATAATTTAATTTTATTATCGTGTGCTGAATGGTATACTGATTTAATTGTCAATAATAAAGAATTTTTAAGTAAACATTTTATCTTACCTTTTATGGATAAAAATCTTAAAGACAAATTAGAAAATAAAGAATCTTTTTATGAAATATGTGAAAAATATAATTTAGATTATCCAAAAACTTATATTGTCACTTTGGAAAATAAAAATAATATAAACTTGCCTTTTGATTATCCAGTAGCTGTTAAACCTGCTAGTAGTACCGAATACTCTAAAGTTAATTTTACAGGTAAAGAAAAAAGCTATAAAGCCAAATCAGAAGATGAATTAAATAAAATTGTGAATGCTGTTTATAATTCAGACTACCGTGGACATTTAATCGTTCAAGATTTTATTCCTGGTGAAGATGATACAATGTGGGTTATGAACTGCTACTCTGATAAAAATGGAAAAGTTAAAATGATGTGTCTAGGTAGATGTATTTTAGAAGAGCATACTCCTTATGGCGTTGGTAACTACAAAGCTATTATCTCTACTGGAAATAAAGAGTTATATGAAAAAATTAAAGATTTCTTAGAAAAAATCCATTATGTTGGATATTCTAATTTTGATTTTAAATATGATTATCGTGATAATACTTATAAATTATTTGAAATTAATATTAGGCAAGGAAGAAGTAGTTTTTTTACAACAGCAGCTGGCTGTAATTTGGTTCAATATTTAGTTGAAGATTATATTTATAATAAAGACAGTAAACCAGTTTATAATTATAATAAACATTTGTGGCTTGCAACTCCAAAAAGCTTACTTAAAAAATATGTGTACAATAAAGAGGTTTTAAATGAAGCTTTAAAGCTTATTAAAGAAAAAAAATATAGTTATACTTTAAAATATAAAAAAGATTTTAGTTTATATCGTTTTTTCTGGGTAAACCGTATTTATTTAAAAGATTATAAATTATATAAACTATATCCACCAAAGGAGAATTAAATGAAAAATATTTTAGGTATTATAGGGGGCTTGGGTCCACTTGCGAGTTCTTATTTCTATGAAATGATAACTAAAAAAACTAAAGCTTTAAAAGATCAAGATCACTTAGATATTATTTTACTTAGTCATTCAAGCATTCCTGATCGCACTAGTTATATTTTAGATAACTCTAATGATAACCCCTACCCCTATCTTTTAGAAGATTGTAAATTACTTGAAAAATTAGGCGCTAAAATGATTTCTATTCCTTGTAATACTGCTAATTATTTTCATAGTAAATTACAAAAACAAATAAATATTCCTATTAATAATTTAGTTAAAGAAACAGTGAAATTTATAAAAGATAAAGATTATAAAAAAGTTGCTATTTTAGCAACCGAGGGGACTATTAAAACTAAGTTATATCAAAATGAACTTGATAAATATAAAATTAATTATGTATTACCTAATCAAGATAAGGTTACTAATATAATTTATAATTATGTAAAAAAAGGAAGAGATGTTCCTAAAAAATTAATGGATAATATAACTAGTGAAATTAAAGCAGATGCTTATATTTTAGGTTGCACAGAGCTTTCAATTTTAAAAGAAAAATTAAACCTAGATAATAGATTTATAGATCCTTTAGAAATAGAAGCAAGCAATATTTTAAAATTCTATAAGAAAGGCTGATTACTTATGTGTGGTTTTTGCGGATATATAAATAAAAAAGAAAAGAAAAAAGAAGATATAAAAAAAATGACTGATGCTATCTCGCATCGCGGACCTGATGATGAGAACTACTACATTGATAACGATATTGCAATGGGTTTTAGAAGATTATCTATTATTGATCTTTCTGGCGGAAGACAACCAATGACTAACGAAGATAATAGTATGGTAATTACTTTTAATGGTGAAATTTATAACTTTAAGGCAATTAAAGATGATTTAATTAATAAGGGTCATATTTTTAAAACCAATGCTGATACTGAAGTTATCATTCACGGTTATGAAGAATATGGAGAAAATATTTTAAATAAATTAAGAGGTATGTTTGCTTTTGTTATTTGGGACAAAAAGAAAAAAGAACTCTTTGGCGCTCGTGACCATTTTGGACAAAAACCTTTTTATTATACTAATATGAATAATACATTTATGTATGGTTCTGAAATAAAAAGTTTTCTGCTTCATAATGATTTTATAAAAAAGATAAATAAAGACTCTTTAAAACCTTATTTAACTTTTCAAACTTCTGTTTTAGAAGAAACTTTCTTTAAAGGCGTTTTTAAACTTCTTCCAGGTCACTATTTAAAATACAATATGGAAACTAATGAAGTTAAAACTAATAAATATTATCAGATAACTTTTGATAGTAAAAATGAAGATTTTGACTCTTTAGTTAAAAAAATCGATAATACTATTACTTCATCTATTGATACGCACCTTATAAGTGATGTTCCCCTTGGAGCTTATCTTTCTGGTGGTATTGACTCATCTTATGTAGTTTCCTATTTAAAACCTGATAAAACTTTTTCAGTTGGTTTTGATTATGAAAATTTTAATGAAGTTCCATATGCTAAAGAACTTTCTGATATTTTAAAAATAGAAAATATTAATGAACTTATCAACTCTGATGACTTCTTTAATGTCATTGATAAGGTTCAATTTTATGCTGATGAACCAACCGCAAATTTATCTGCTGTTCCTTTATATTTCTTATCAGCTTTAGCCGGCAAGCACGTTAAAGTAGTTCTATCGGGTGAAGGCGCTGATGAATTATTTGGTGGATATCCTTTTTATAAAGAAGATGATTTATTAATTAAATACCGTAAGCTTCCAGCTTTTATTAGAAAACCTGTTAAAGCAATCGTTTCACTTTTACCAGATTTCCACGGTAAAAATTTCTTAACTAAAGGTGGAAGTAAAGTGGAAGACTATTATATTGGTAATGCTTTTGTTTTTGGAAATAAAGAAGCGAATAATATATTAACTCCGCAATATAAAAGTGATATTACCTTTCAAAATATTACTAAACCTTATTATGATGAAGTTAAAGATAAAGACGATTTAACAAAAATGCAATATTTAGATATGCATTTCTGGCTTCCAAATGATATTTTACTTAAAGCAGATAAAATGAGTATGGCAAACTCTTTAGAACTTAGAGTTCCTATTTTAGATAAAGAAGTATTTGCTTTAGCTAGTACTATACCAACTGATTATAAACTTTCACATAATACAACTAAATATATTTTAAGAAAAGCTGCTTCTTCAAGAATACCTGAAGCGTGGTACAAAAGGCCTAAAAAAGGATTCCCTGTACCAATTATAAAATGGTTTAGAGAAGAAAAATATTATAAAATTGCTAAAGAAATATTTAATGAAGAATTTACTAAAGAATTTTTCGATATTAAAAAACTTAATAAATTATTAGATGATCATTATCAGGGTAAAAAAAATAATTGCCGCAAAATATGGAATGTCTATGTATTTCTTGTCTGGTATAAAACTTTCTTTATTGAATTTGAAAGCTATTGTTAATTAGTTAGTGGAAAGAGTTTTTGGGATTTAAAATAAAATTCTAAAACTCTTTTTTTGTAATTTATGTGTCTTGACATTAAGTAATAAAAAAGTATAATAATTACGGTGATTGGTATGGATTTACTTTTGTTTATTGAAACTCTCCCACTATCCATAATTAGTATTTTATTGACCAAGGACTATCTTCAATTTGATAAAGCAAGTCAATATATCATAAATGAATATAAAAGGGAATGCACAAATAAAGAGGCTGAAATTAAAAATAATAGTGAAATCCTTAAAAAAATAATGACAGACTATGTTTCAATGTCTAGGCCAAAAACAGATCTTAATATAGATGAAAAACTAATTGTGGATTACATTTATACCAATAATAAATATGAAGAATTAGTTCCACTAATTGATATATTAATTAAAGAAATACCACCTAAAAACTTATACAATTTATTTTTCAATATTGATAATTTAAAATTAGAACATAAAAATAAATTTCAAGATTCAGTTTTATTTGATACCTTAGGTGATTATATGGTAGGCACTAATACAATTACCTTATATAGTAATAAAAAGGATGTTTTATCACACGAATTTTTACACGCTTCTTCTTCAATAATAAAAAATGATATTAAATTTTGTGGTTTTAATCAGTATAATGGCATTAATGCTATATTTGATGGTTTAAATGAAGGCTATACGGAAATTTTAAATCGCCGATATTTTGCATCGCCAAAAATAAGATATACCGGTTGTTACAAACTATGCCAGTATATTGAAGCAATGTTTGATAATAAAAAAGATATGGAAATCGCCTACTTTCGCAATGATATATGTAAAGTCATTGATACTTTCTTAAAATATGGTAGTAAAGATGAATTTGTGTATATCAATGAATGTCTAGATAAAAATATGACAATGCCAGACAACAAACAAGATTTTACCAAAAATGTTAGAATTTTATATAATATGATTAGAAAAAATGGCGAAAAAGAAAAAATAGAAAAATTTAAGCAATTAAATGAAAAAAATAAAATTTCCACAAAAAAACTAGTTAGATACTAGTTTTTTTAATCCTTTGGTTCAAATATAAGCGCAAAAAAGAAAGAAAATATAATAGCGGCACATATACCTGCGGATGTTAAATCAAAAGCTCCTACAAATAAGCCCATCAAACCTTGGTTATGATAACCAAGAATTGCTCCGTGAGTCAGCATATGACCAAAACTGGTAATTGGAACAAGCGCTCCACCGCCAGCCCATAAAATCAACTTATCATAGATATCAAACACATCTAAAAATGCTCCTACAACTACAAAAATAACAGTAATATGTCCCGGTGTAAGTTTAGTTTTATCTAAAATAATTTGTCCAATAGCGCATATAATACCGGCAAATAAAAAAGCATTAAAATATATCATTATACCGCCTCCAAACTAATAGCGTGAGCAATTGCTGGAATTGTTAATTTTTGATTAGTCATTGTAGGACTCATTAAAGCACCAGTAGCTACTAATAAAACCTTTTTTAACTTGCCACTACGCATTTGCTCTAAAATATAACTATAGGTAACCAGTGACGCTGTAGCTGGTCCACTAGCTCCAGCATAGACTGGTTGCTTATCTAAATTATAAAGCATCACACCAGTATCATTATAATTTTTTAAAACAATTCCATATTCAGTTTGTAAATATTCTCTAAGCATTTTTTTGCCATATATTCCCAAATCACCAGTTAAAATAAGATCATAATAATCAGCACTTCTACCCATTTCTGTTAAATGACGATAAATTGTATCTGCTGCAGCTGGAGTCATAACTGCGCCCATATTATAAACATCACTAATAGTAGAATCAATAACTGTTCCTAAAGTTGCACTTTCAATTCTAATTTTAGATTTTTTGTTAGAAAGAAGTGCCACTGCACTACCCGTTGAAGTAAAGGTTGTAGTTTTTCGTTTAGGTCCTCCATATTCAACTGGATATCTATATTGTTTTTCGGCTGCATTATTATGTGATGATGTAGCGCATATTATTTTATTTGCTTCTTTAGCCTCAATCATATTCGCTCCGATTGTAAGCGATAAAGTACTAGTAGCACAAGCGGCATAAACTCCAATATAGGCTGTTGGCATATTCGTTCCTGCGTAACTAGATGCAGTAATTTGATTTAGTAAATCACCAGAAATAAATAAATCGATATCTAACCTGGTCATTCCAACTTTAGCCAGCAAAATATCGATCGCATCACTTATTGATTTGCTTTCTGCCTGCTCCCAAGTTTTGGTCCCAAAATATAAATCATCGTAACTATAATCAAAATATTTATTTAATGGTCCCTTTCCCTCATAAGGACCAGTTACAGTAGCTGTATCATTAATATAAACATTACTATATTTAAAAGTCATCATATCACCCCTAATAACATTCTAATTACACTGAAAGTCCAGGCACTTACAACTCCAAAAATAATAACAGCTCCAGAAAGCTTTAACATATTAGCGCCAATACCTAATACCATTCCTTCTTTACGATATTCTAATGCTGCGCTCATTGTTGCGTGAGCAAAACCAGTTATTGGAATAATAAGTCCACATCTGGCAAAATTAACCCACTTATCAAAAAAACCTAAACTAGTAAATAGACAGCTTATAAAAATTAATGTAACTAACATACATACTGTAGCTTCTTTAGTAGATATAGTTAAATAATAAGAATAAAAATCGATTAAGCCTTGTCCAATTATACCCATAATTCCACCAGTAATAAAGGCTATAAGGGCATTATAAAAAATATTTTCCTTAGGTGTATATTTATCAACCAGATTTTTATATTTCATTTTTTCCATAAAATTCCTCCTAAACTTATTATGTAAAGGTAAAATTAATTTATACAAAAATTAGAAAACTAATTAAAGTTTTCTAATTAAATTATCATATTTTGAACTTGCATAATCAAAATTAGCTTTATTCCAAAAATTATTTATGTAACTATCTCTATCATTTTTATACTGTAAGTAATAAGCGTGTTCCCAAAGATCAATAGTAAAAAGAGAAATTAAATTATAAGAAATTGGGGTTTCTTGATTAATCATATTAACAATTGTTAAATCACCTCTATCGTTAGTTACTAAAAAAGTATAACCAGAGCCGACTAACTGACGAGCTCTATTTATAAAATCTTTTCTAAAGTTTTCAAAATTACCATAAGTTGTATTGATTTTATTTAAAAGGTTTCCTCTCGGATTACTTTTATTTTCATTCATACTATACCAGTATAAATTATGATTCAATACCCCGCCAGCATTGTATAAAATATCGCCTCTATCCTTTAGTGGAAACATATCTATATGCTTAGGAATTTCTTCTAATGAATATTCTCCATTATATCCACTTCTTTTTAAAGCCTCATTTAATTTATTTAAATAATTTCGATGATGTTTATTATAATGAATATCGACAATTTGAGATTCAATATCCGGTTCTAAAGCACTATAAGAATATGGTAGTTTCATAAGTTCATACATTATATCACCCATTAAATTATATTACAAAAAAGAAGATATATTATAATATCTCCTAACAACTATCACTATATTTATATTCATATACATACTTATTTTTTTGCCAATAAACTTTAACAGCGCCATTAAAATTACGTTGTTTTTTTAAATCCGTACTTCCCTCAGTATAATTAGGATTTAAAATATCATTTTTAGATAAAAGCCCTGCTTTTTGCAGTGTCTCAATCGTAATACAAACACTAGCGCCATCGATTTGACTTGGAAGTTTTAAAGAATTATTGGACATATAAGTACGAGCAGTATCTACAATAAGATCAATCTGTTCATTGTATGCTTTTTCTTTAGAATCCTTAATAATATTATTTACAATTGGTATAGCAATAAGTGCGATTATCCCTAAAACGACAATAACCATAATAAGTTCGATTAAAGTAAATCCTTTTTTCATATTACCACCTAGTTTAAATTATAATTTAATTATTATCAAAAGTCAATTCTCTTCTAATCTTAGTTAACACCTTCTTTTCTCTTCTAGATACATCAACCTGACTAAGGCCAGTTATCTTAGCCACTTCAGTTTGAGTCATATCTTCATAGTATCTTTTTATCATTATTGTTCTCTCGGGTTCATCTAAATTTTCTAATTCGGTTTTTAAAAAAATTAACGAGTCAATATCAACTGTAGGACTACCTATAATCTCATTTAACATCATTGTCGTATCACCAACTGGACTATCTATACTTTTCGCATAAACATTAGAATTTATAGCTTCAGTTATATAATTTTCGGGTACTTCTAAATATTTACTTAATTCTGTATCAGTTGGCATTCTCATTAATTTTTGGGCAAGCATCTCACGGGCTTTTTCAATTTTGCCTTTTAATTTGTTAATATTCTTACTAACTTTAACACATTTTTCCTTTCTTACTACTTCTTTAATTTCACCTAAAATATAATCGTGGGCATATGTTGTAAACTTTACTCCTCTACTTGGATCATATTTAAAATACGCATCAATCATTCCCTTACATCCAGCTTGAAACAAGTCTTCTTTATCAGGATAATAAGGAAAATAATTTACAATTTTATATATAAATGCTTCATTATCTAAAATTATTTGTGTAAGTTCTGTCATTTTTCCTCCTATGAATTTATTAAGTTTGTTGCAGTTAGTTCATCTTTTACTAAATATTTTTCATTAAAATTTTCTTTTATTTTATTTAAAATTTTTTTATTATTACCTAAACAAATAAAACTTTGCCCGTGATTAAATTTACATAAATTAAAACTATCAATCAAAGCATATTTACCATAATTATCAATATCAGTAAGGTTATCTAAATTAAATACTAAATTTTTTATACCTATCTTTTTTTGAAAATTTAAAACCTCATTATTCAAGCTTTTAATACTTTGTTTAACTAATTTGCCGCTTAGCCGGACAAATAAAATTCCTTTAATTGGCATCATATCAATTTTCAGCATATCATCACCCTAGCTTTACTTTAGCACACTCTTTTCGTTTTTTATATAGTTTCGACAAAACTAGAATTAAAATGACTAGGATTAAAAACCACGGCCAAATAATATAAATTAATCTAAATGTCATATCTGGTGTTTTTTCCACCGTTTTTGTCACTTTAACTGGATAATAATTAGAATAATTATAATTAGGTCTAGTTAAATTATTAGAACTTGTAACAGTTTTTGAATAAATGATATTATCCAAAGTTTTAGCCTTAGGAACTTGATTTGATTCTTTTTTTAAATCAGGTAAAGCTACTTCAGGGATAACTTCTGACACTATATTATCATTAATTACATTATTATTTTCTATATCTTCGCTATCAGTTTCTGAAATTTTAGGTTCAGTATCAATAATAGTTCTAGTTCTTTTGGCATAATAATCTTTATAATCCATCTCATCTTTATAAATATAATCTTCATAAGGTGCATTTAAATATTCATCATAATAATCACGAGTTAAATTATAAGTACGATATAAAATATCTTTATACCTATATAATGTAGTTTCCCTATCGTATCTTAATATTGATGAAGTTGATAGTTTTGTATCACTATAGTAAGTGTCCCAAATATCATCTTTAACAATTACCCCACTTTGATTTCCAAGCCAAGTTACAGATGAACCGTGTTTATACACTGGAACATCTTTTGTTAAATTAACTCCATCAGTACTAGTTACGATGTTTAAAAAAGCTGAAACACCATTACTAGATGTAATATCAAATGTCATTTTTAGAAATCTTAAATCGTATTTTTCTTTAAATGCTATACTGATTGATTTATTAGCTTTAATTGTAAATTCTTTCGCATCTATACCTTCAGTTAACTCATAATTTATTTCTTCGTTGTTATAAAAAATTTTAAGATTTTTAATAGTTGAATCAGCCATTGAAGCCGAAATATTTATTAAATTGGGATCTTTTATTTTTTTATACTTATAACTAGTTTTTGAATCTGTTATTCTTCCTTCTTTATCTTCCGGTTTATCTTCACTAAAAGAAGAATAATCAGTATATTTATAATCATCTTTATCAAAATAAGGATACTCATCTGTTGTTTCTACACTATAATCACCTAAAACTTTTTCCAGTTTATAATACTTATACCTCCTTTCTACCTTAACATCAGTAAGATCATCACTTTCTATATACTGATCAGTAAAATCACTAAATTCAGTATAATCAGAATACTCCATAGCTTGTACATTACTAAATGATAATAATAGTACTATTAATAAAATTTTTTTCATATTTCCTCCTTTCTAGCCCCTCTATAGTTAATATACTTCGTAAGATATCCAAATCCCTGCTTTTTTGTGTAAATTCACAAAACTTACATTTTTGCATAAAAAAATATGCGAACTACACTTTTTCGCATACTTTTTATTAAAAATTTATCTATAAATAACATACCGTAGAACCCAATGGCATAATAGGATATGCACCCATTTCATCATTATGAACTAAAAGGTTATCATAGCCTACATAATAATTGTGATTATCTTCTA
>CANQNL010000011.1 GCA_947625215.1 uncultured Bacilli bacterium
AAAGATACTGATGCTTATATAAGTAATGGCAAAAATAATGTATATACCTTTAATGAAATAACTCATAATACAGAACACAACATTCAAGTAAAAATAACCAAAGGGGATCAAACTTTAGAATCAGCTATTAAACCTATAAGGGCTAATGCCCTAGAGGCGCCTACCATTTCAGTTTCTGATAGTACATATATAGCTAGTATGACATTTCCAGAAGGATGTGCGGATGGAACATATACTTGTTCATATACTTTATCAGGAGCTCAAACTGGAACAACAACTGTTACCTCAACATCAGCTAGCGTTACTAATTCATCATCTAGTGCCAGTTTAACCGTAAAAGCAGATGTAAATGATGGATATAATACTGTTTCACAGTCAGGTACGATCAAGCCTTATGGTACTAGTTGTTTTGTAGCTGGAACAAAAGTATTAACCGAAAATGGTCTAAAAAATATCGAAGATTTAAAAGTGGGTGAAAAAGTATATTCATATAATGAAACAATAGAAAAACCAGAATTAAAGCCAATAACTAAAGTATACGTACGTGAAAGATATGGAATAGTCACCTTAAAATATGAAAAAATAGATAACATAAATGGAAAAGTATATAAAAATATTGATACACATTTTAATAAAAAAGAAAAAGCAAATGAAATAAAATCAACTTGGGATCATCCATATTATGTCATAAATAAAGGATGGATAATGGCATCTAAATTAGAAATAGGAGATAGGATATTATCTATAGATAATAGTGAAATAGTTGTAAGAAGCCTTGAAACTAATGATGTAGATAAAACAAAAGTATATAATATGGAGGTAGAAGATAATCACAATTATTATGTAGGCTATGATAATCTTTTAGTTCACAATGATGAAATGGGTGCATATTCTATTATGCCTATGGTAGGCTGGGTGGACGGTTCGACCTGTTCTAAATGATGACTGTTATGCGACATACTTCTAATTGAAGTATGTTTTTTTGTAAAATAAAAAAATCAGGATTATTTTCCTGATTTCCACATATTACTTAAGTCACTTGTTTTACGGTACATAAAGTATAAAGTACCATTAGTAATAAGTTCAAAATCACCAGCATATTCGATAACTTTAGAGCCAAAGCTTAACTTAAATTCATTAAGTCCTCTATAATTTTTATTAGTATTTTTAATATTACTAATGCCACCTAAATTAAATTTTTTAAACCCTAGTTTAGAATATCTACTCATAATTTTCCAAATTAATATATGCTTAGCATTAAAATGTTTATATGCACTATCATAACCATCAATAATTAAATGAACTTCATCTTTCCATTTAACAACTAGGGCAGAAGATAAAATAATTCCATCAGGATGTTCTCTTAAGTAAGCGGTAGCATTAATTAACTCCTTTTTTACTTCTTCAAAGTTTTGATCGACAACTAATTTGCGGTTAATGATTTTTTCATTTTCATTAGGGTGTTCCATAAGTTCGCGATTTAATCGGTGACTTTCCATTTCAAATTCATTATAGTATTTTTGAACAATTTGAAGGTATCCTGTAGTATCTAAAGTACTATAGTAAAAATCTATTAAATTATCTTTATCAAAAAATTGATATAAAGCTTTGAAATATTTTAAATTTCTAGGATATTTCTTTTTTGTATGCTCATAAAGATATTTAAGATCATCAATGTCACCGTGATATACTTTGATGCCATCTCTTTCGGCTTTTCTTATTTTTGTTCTAAAAGGTTTTTTAATATTTTTAAATATTTCTTCATTTGTTAAATTAATATCAACAATTGCTTCAAATCTTGGTTTTAAAGCTTCAAAATAATTATTATAGCCAAGGTGGTAAAAACCATTTTTCTTAAGATTCTTAAAAATAACATCATAATCAGGATTAGTTACAATAGAGTTACCATTACAGTCATAAACCTCTTTTATAATTTTGGGATTTATCTTAATTGCTACAATATCGCGTTTACCGAGATATTTTTTAACACCTTTAGTAAAAATACTAAACAAAGAAAAATCACTATAATCAATTAAAAATCCTCTAGGCGCAAGAGCATATTTAAAACCATTGATTTTTTGTATGAGAATTAAACTAGCAGCTCTTATTTGTTCACTGTCATCTACTAATCCTAAAAAAAGAGAATCATAGCCATTTTCATTCATTGTAGAAGCATATTCATTAGTCTGATAAAGTGAAGATGGCTCAAAAGATTTACTAAAATTTTCAAATTCTTCATTAGTAATTTCCTTTATTTGCATAATTATTCTCCTTTCTCGTGATTTCGCACATACATTATACCATATTTAGGCAAAATAAGCTATTAAAAATTATTCATAAATATATATAAAAGGTAATATATTTATACAGGTGATTATATGGACAAGATAGGTATTCCTAGAGGTATTTTTTATTATTACTATGGTGAGATTTGGAAAAATTTTTTTGACATCTTAAAACAGCCTTATATTATAAGCCCAAATACGAATAAGGATATTATAAGTAAAGGACTAAATTGTTCTAATGATGAAATGTGTTTAGCCTTAAAAACATATTTAGGTCACGTAAGTTATTTAAAAAACAAATGTGATTATTTGTTAATTCCTCGAATAGATAATTTTGGATTAGATAATCAGACCTGCACTAATTTTTTAAGTATCTATGATATTGTAAAAAATACCTTTGATGTTAAAGTACTTAACTATAATATCGACTTAGAAAATAAAGAGACTTTAAAAAAAGGTTTACTTAAAATTGGAACTGAACTTAATTATCCTAAAAAAATGTGCTTAAAAGCATATAAATATGCGATTAAAAAATATGATAAAATGCGAAAAAGAGAAATTAATATTAATATGAATAAACTTTTTTCTGATAAACTAAAAATACTATTGGTAAGTCACCCTTATAATACCTATGATGATTTAATTGGTAAAGATATTATTACATATTTAAATAAAAATGATACTGAGGTTATTTTTAGTGATAAATTTGATGATAAAATAACTAATAAACTTAGTCTAGAACTTTCTAAAGACCTTTATTTTAAATATTCTAAAGATAATATAGGCTCAATTATTTATACTAAAGATAAAATAAATGGCATTATTTTTTTGTCTGCTTTTCCGTGTGGCCCAGATTCCTTAGTCAATGAACTTGTAATGCGTAAAATCGAAATTCCATATATAAATCTAGTTTTAGATGATAGTTCATCATTTACCGGAATTGAAACAAGATTAGAAAGTTTTATCGATATGCTTAAGGGGGTTAATTAATGCATAAGATATCATTCCCACTTATGGGCGATTATGAAATCCCAGCTTATTTTTTATTAAAGCATACATTTAAAGATGAAATTATAAGTCCGCCGCCAATTACCAATAAAACAATTGAACTTGGAACTAAATATAGTCCTGACTTTGTATGTACACCTTTTAAATATACCTTAGGGACAATGATTGAATCTATTGAAAAAGGTGCGGATACATTAATTCAAATGGGTGGAGGATGTAGATATGGTTATTATGCCGAGCTTCAAGAGAAAATCTTAGAAGATTTAGGTTATAATATAACTTTGATTAATTTAGTTACTAAAGGTAAAACAGATATTATAAGAATATGTGAATTATTAAAAAAATCTGGTTTAAAATATAGTGAACTAAAAGCTATTTACTATGGATTTATAGCTATTAAAATGGTTAAATATATGGATCATATTGACGATTATATTAGAGAGAATATCGGCTTTGAAATTGAAAAAGGTGCTTTTGAATCATTAAAATTTGAAATGCTTAATAAATTTAAAAAAGTAAAACACTATTATCAGCTTAGAAAACTTTATAATCATTATAAACGAGAGTTTAGTAAAATACCGGTACATAAACCAGATAATTGTTTGAAAATTGGTATCATTGGAGAATTATATACGATAATGGAACCTTTTTCTAATTATTATTTAGAAAAAGAGCTAGCTAAAAATCATATCGAAGTTAAAAGATTTACTAATGTAGATTATTTGCTTTTTGAAAAGGGTAAAGTAATTAAAAAATATTTAAAATATGTACGTGAATATATCAAATATAAAATGGGCGCTGATGCGGCTGATAACATTGCGAGAACTAAATATTTGTGTGAAGCCGGGTATGATGGTATTATTCATATTAAATCATCTTTTTGTACACCCGAGATAGGGGCGATGCCAATTATAAATAAAATTGCTTCTAAATATGAAGTTCCAGTATTATTTTTTAGTTTTGATTCAAATACTTCAGAAACAGGAATTAAAACTAGATTAGAAGCTTTTTATGATATGTTAGAAATGAGGAAAGATAAATGAAAGATGGTTACTTAGGAGTTGATATTGGATCTATTTCGACTAAAGGAGTAGTAATTGATGATGAAAATAATATAATTACATCATCTTATATATGGACTGAGGGTAATCCAGTAAAAGCAGTTAGAAATTTGATTAAAATACTAAAAGAAGGTCTTCCTAAAAATGTCGTTATAAAAGGAATTGGAACGACAGGAAGTGCTCGAAAGTTAATTGGTTTAATGCTTAAGGCTAACATTGTTAAAAATGAAATAACAGCTCACGCTGTTGGAACTTTGACTTTTTACCCAAAAGTAAGAACTATTTTAGAAATAGGTGGTCAAGATTCTAAAATTATTTTAATTAAAAATGGAATTATAACAAATTATGCGATGAATACTTTATGTGCGGCTGGAACGGGCTCATTTTTATCCAGTCAAGCTAAAAGACTTGGCCTTGATGTAAACGAATTTGGTAGTTATGCTTTAAAAAGCAAAAATCCTGTTAAAATTGCTGCCAGATGTACGGTATTTGCGGAATCTGATTTAGTTCATAAAGCCCAGGTTGGTTATCCAAAAGAAGATATTGTTGCCGGTTTATGTAAAAGTATTGTTTTGAATTATTTAAATAATGTCGGTAAAGGTAAAAAAATAGAAGCTCCGATTATTTTTCAAGGCGGAGTTTCTAAAAATGAAGGTGTTGTTAAATACTTTAAAGAAATATTAGGTGAAAATATTATCGTTGATAAAAATAGTCATTTAATGGGGGCTATTGGGATAGCTGTTTTAGCACGAAAAAATAAAATTGGTAAAACATATTCTTTGGAGCTTGATAATATTTTATTTGACACCAAAGCTTTAGAATGTAATCGATGTCCAAATAACTGTGAGCTTTTAAAAATATATAGAAATAATGAGCTCGTAGATTCTTGGGGCAGCAAATGTGGTAAATATTAAAGTATAAGGATAAATTGAATATAACTTTGTGATATAATAATAGTATGGTGATTATATGACTAATATCAATATTCTTACACATATTTTAAAAATTGTATTGTACTGCTGTTGTATTATTGCAGTTACGATGTTTATAAAAATATTTTTATTTTCTTTTTTTAATAAACACCCACTTTTAGATAAAATTTATTTTATTCTTATGGCAACAATAATAATTATTTTATTATTATTTATGTTTATAAGTTAAGTAAACACATAGTCATCATCTATGTGTTTATTATTTGAAAGTTAAATATTTTTAAAATTATTTGACATAAATTAAATATTGGTGTATAAATTATATTAACGAAAAGGAAGTGGATTATGAGTAAAAACCTAGTTATTGTGGAATCACCAACAAAAGTTAAATCAATCAGTAAATATCTAGGATCTGATTATATTGTATCTTCTAGTAAAGGTCACATTAGAGATTTATCAACTAAAGGTAAATTTGGCTTAGGAGTAGACGTTGAAAATAATTTTAAACCAGATTATATTACAATTAAAGGTAAAAAGAAAGTAATAGATGAGCTTAAAAAAGAAGCCAAAAATGTCAGTACTATTTATCTAGCTACCGACCCCGACCGTGAGGGGGAAGCTATTGCCTGGCATATCTATGACGTTTTAGGTTTAAAAGATAGTGATTATAAACGCGTATTATTTTCAGAAATTACTAAAAAAGGGGTAACTGAAGGAATTAAGAATGCGGGTAAAATCGATAAAGATTTAGTAAATAGTCAGGAGACTAGGAGAATATTAGATAGAATTATTGGTTTTAGATTAAGTAAATTAATTCAATCTAAAACTGATGGTAGTAGTGCAGGTAGAGTTCAAAGTGTGGCTTTAAAATTAATTGTTGATAAGGAAAGAGAAATACAAGCTTTTATCCCAGAAGAATATTGGACAATTACCGCTGATTTTAAAGATTTTAAAGCTGATTTATTTGGTTATAAACATAAAAATATCGAAGTAAAAACAGAACTTGAGGCCAATAAAATTTTAGAAAAACTTTCCAATGCTTTTGAAATTGAAGAAGTTACTAAAAAAGAAAAACAAAAAGCATCTAAGGCACCTTTTACCACTAGTACGATGCAGCAAGAAGCTTCAAGTAAACTAAGATTTGGGGCCAGAAAAACAATGAATGTTGCCCAAAGTTTATATGAAGGTGTTGATTTAGAAAATGAAACAGTCGGATTAATTACTTATATGCGTACTGATTCAATTAGACTTGCTGACGAGTTTGTTTCTGAAACTTATAAATTTATTGAAACTAAATATGGTGAAAAATATGTTGGAAGAGTAAAGGTAAGCAAAAAAACAGAAAATGTTCAAGATGCTCACGAAGCTATTAGACCAACAAGTATTCATAGAACACCAGAAAGTGTTAAACCTTATTTAAAAGATGATGAATTTAAATTATATCGTTTAATTTATTATCGTGCTTTAGCTAGTCTTATGAGAGAAGCTAAAGTAGAGGGAACAACAGCTATTTTAAACAACAATGATTATCAGTTTAAAGCAACTGGCCAGGTTATTGTTTTTGATGGTTATTTAAAAGCTTATAAAGATTATGAAGATACTAAAGATAATGAACTTCCACCATTTGATACATATAAATCTAAAGTTGTAGTTTCAAATGATATAACTAAAGAACAACATTTTACGCAGCCACCAGCTAGATATACTGAAGCTAAACTTATTAAAGAAATGGATGAGCTTGGAATAGGTAGACCTAGTACGTATGCGACAATAATGGAAAATATTAAAAATAGGGGATATGTTACTTTAACTGACAAGAAGTTTATTCCAACGGAAATTGGTTTTGAAGTAACTGATAGACTTCAAGAATATTTTAATCATATTATAAACGTTGAATATACCGCTAATATGGAAAATGATTTAGATAAAATAGCAGAAGGAAAAGAAGTGTGGTATCAAGTTTTGGATGATTTTTATAAACAGTTTGAACCTTCAGTTGAGGAAGCTTTAGAAAAAATGCCTAAAAAGGAAGCTTTAGAAACTGGTGAAAAATGCCCAGAATGTGGTCATCCACTAGTTATTAGAAAAGGTAAATACGGTGAATTTGTCGCTTGTTCTAATTTTCCAAAGTGTAAGTATATTAAGAATGAGCCAAGAGAAGAACAAATCATTTGCGATTGTCCAAATTGCGATGACGGAAAGATTGTTGAAAAGCATACACGAAAAGGTAAAATTTTCTATGGATGCAATAATTATCCAAAGTGCAAAACAGCATATTGGGATAAGCCTACAGGTGAGAAATGCCCCGAATGTGGTGCAATGCTTACTGAAAAAAAAGGCAAAATTAAATGTAGTAGTTGCGATTTTAAAAAGTAACGATAAAATTACAAAAAAAGAGTTTAAGTACTCTTTTTATTTTCGATATAATATGCATAATATTCTTCTAAAGTTAAATTTTCATTATAGATTTGTTTAGCTGTTTCTACACCAACATAACGATAATGCCAAGGCTCATATTGATAACCAGTAATATCTTCTTTATCTTTCGGAAATCTTAAAATAAAACCGTATTCAAAAGCGTGTTTTTGAAGCCATCTAAAAGCATCAGTATTTTCAAAACTATCATCAACGTTGTTAATATCTAAAGCCAGTCCTGTTTGATGTTCAGAGAAACCGGCTCTAGCAGAGTAAGTATCAGCGGCTTCTTTTCCATCACGAGCTACATATCTATCATATAAATTTACTTGATATTGATAACTACGATATGCTGATGCATTTTTGATACTAATATTATCTAAAGTAGCAGCATCACTCATTTTCATAAACGCATTAGCTGCTTCTTTTCGCAGTTTACTATTAGCGCCTAAATTATATTTACTTGTTAAAGTAACTAAATCATCAGGCTCATAATCTTCAGTTAGATAATAATACTTATTAACCAGCATTAGATTATAATTACTAGTATCAGTTTCTGTTACATCTTCATATCTTTTTTTATCTAAATTACTATTTACATCAGCAATAATTTTACTTAACTCATAATCGTTATTTTCTTTATATGCTAAATACCTATCTAGATTTTTAGCAATATAATATTTTTCGTTTTTAAGTTTAGTAATAAGAGGATCTTCTTTAGTTTCTGAAACGGGCTTTACTGCTTGATTAGTATTTTTTGAATTAATTATAATAAATGTGCCCGCAATAACAGTTATAATAATTAAAATAATAATTAATATTCTAATTTTTGCCTTTTTCATTCTTGTCTCCATCTAGATAGTATGCATAATATTCATCATAAGTAAGATTACTTTCTTTTACTTTAGTTGCAAGATCTTTACCTAAATAACGGTAATGCCAAGATTCATAAGAATAGCCAGTAATATCTTCTTTATCTTTAGGATATCTTAAAATGAAACCATATTTGTGAGCATTTTTTTGTAACCATTTAAATGCATCAGTTGTATCAAATGTTTTACCAGATGCGCCATAAGTAATTATATCTATAGCTAACCCTGTTTGATGTTCAGAAAAGTCTGGTCTAGCGGCAAAGGCATCAGCTTCTTCTTCACCGCCTGTGCTGGCATAAGTATCGTAAACTCCTTTTTGAGATTCATAAGAACGATATCCTGAATTTATAATTAAAGTAATATCTTCTTTTTTGGCGGCACTAAACATATTTTTAAAAGCATCATAAACTTCTTTTTTTATCTGCGCTGTTCCATAACAGTGCCAGTTACTAACTTCAACAATATCACTAGGTGTATATTTCTGAGGTAATGAATAATATTTATTAACTAAAATTGCATTACCTTTACTCATATCGGTTTTTTCAGTATGAGTATAGTATTCATAATTTCTTTTAATATTAACTTTGTTAACAACTTCTTTATAATCAATATTGTTTGTTTCTTTTGCCAGTTCCTTTATATATTTATTGTATGTTTCATAATTTTTCCATAAGAAATATTTTTGTTTAGCCAAAGGAATTAAGTGTCTATTATATTTAGAATTTAAAGCTTTATCGATAACTTTATCATCCATTTTAAGTAAAGAAGCAATTTCTGTTTCATTATAACCGACTTTAGATAATTTGTATTCATTACCCGTAAAATGAGTATATAATTTTACTCCAGTAATTATTAAAGCAATAATAACTATAATAACTATAATTCCAATAATTGGACCTTTTTTAAGTCTTCTTTTCGTATACACCATACTATCACCACCATAATTATATCACGTTTTTATTAAAAAAAACATCCTGTTATTTGTACCTTTATATTCTTATTTTATTTGATATTTATAACTAGATTATATATATTAATAAAAATATTAAAGTGTCAATTTACGGTAAAAATATCCCAAAAATGCTTGTAAAAACTTGGTGGGGGGGTATAATATACTTAAGATAAACTAAATTGGGAGAAAATATGAGAAAAAGAAAAAATAGAAATATAATTATATGTACACTTTGCGGAGTATTACTACTTATGGTAGTAGGATACTCTGTCTTTTCTACCCAATTAAATATTAATGGAACTACAAGCATAACTAGTAACTGGAATGTCCTAATAACAAATGTAGAGGAAGATTATGTTTTTGGAGAAGCCACTACGGTACCAGGATATCCCATTTGGAATGAATTAAGTGCAAGTTTTAAAGTCAACTTAGTAAGTCCTGGTACTAATAATTATGACGAAGATGGAATTCAATATGCTGTTACTATAGAAAATAGAGGTAGCATAGATGCAAAACTAGAGAAAATTCAATTTAGTGGTAGTGAAAATGATGCTATAATGTTTGATATATATGGATATATAGGAAATAATGGTTATAATGAACTAACAGAGGGCAGTATATTAAGAGCTGGCCAAAGGGCAACTTTAGGAGTATACATAGGTTATAATCCAGATGTAACCAGTCAACCCGATAATTTAGAAGCAAGTTTTGAAATGACATTAGATTTTGTTCAAAGTAATTTAGATGAAAATGGAATTGCAATACCACCTGTATATATAGATATGAATGGAGTAAAAGTTGAATTAAAAGAAGAAGGTGCTGTAAGAGATGGATTATATAATGATCCAGTAGAAGCTGGAAGGTATGTATATAGAGGAGCAAATCCAAACAATTATATAACATTTAATGGAGAGACAGCCGGCTGGCGAATACTAGCAATTGAAACCGATGGAATAATAAAGATAATGAGAAATAGTTCTGTAACCAGAATGGCATTTGATAGTGAGGGATTAAGAGATAGTACAAGTAATGGAGCTGGAGGAACATATTGTAGTAAAGCTAGCGATGGCTGTAATGCCTGGGCTAAAACAACAGGAGAATATGTAAGTGGAAATGGAAAATATAAAGGTACAGTATTATTAGATAGTGAAATGAAGACATATCTAAATGGAACATACTATGATTCAATAACCAAGAATAAAACAGCCATTGCAAACCATGCATGGTACTATGGCTCACCAGAATATGAAAGTAGTCTATCAGAAATGGTAGAAAAAGAGAAAGCATATAGTGCAGCTAGTAATGTAGGTTTAATACAAGCTAGTGATTATATAAAGAGTAATACCAATACAAGCTTATGTGGAACATATGATTTGGTAAATAGTAACTATAGTATATGTAAAAGTACAACATATATGGTACATTCAGATGATGCCTATTTTCTGTTGACTCCAATGCCATCCAACACGTCTTCAATGTTACGTGTGAGTCCGGTTGGTCAAATCGGATTCTCCGACTATACTGTCCTACAAAACGGAGTCACTCCTAGCGTATACTTAAAATCAGATGTCGAACTTGAAGGAAAAGGAACACAGGATGAACCATATAAAATAATAAATTATGTAGAATAAATATTTTCTTAAAAATACAAAAATAACAAATTTAAAGTAAAAAATTAACTAAATTTTCAATTTAAAATATAAAAAAATGCAAAAAACCAAAATTGTCTAGGCAAAATTGGTTTTTTTGTAAAAAAAATTAAACAAATTTTCCAAATTTATTATTTGATTAAAAAAACATTTTGTAATAAAATTACAAATCAAGGGATATTGAAAAAAACTTACCTTTTATATTGCTTCAATTTTATTTATAATAATGCCTCATTTTTAAGTACTACTACTAGTCACACATTTCAAACAATATCCCTTAATTAATAAATTTACTTGTTTTATTTACTTAAATATTCAAGATAATTGGTTAAATATGGTATAATTAAGACGGAGATGGTTTCTATGTATAAAGAAGCAAAAATTTTTATCCTTGGAATTAATGAAAGTAGTATAGCTGTTAGTAAGCTATTAGTTCAAAATAATCACGTATTACTGACTGACACTAAATGTGATGATTTTGAATTAATTAGAAATCTTGAAAATCTAGGAATCAATGTTGTTATTACTGATGAAGCCACTATGCTACTAAATGAAACTTTTGATTATGTAGTAAAAAGTTATGGCATTAGCGATGATAATGAAATTATCACATTAGCTAAAAAGAAAAACATTAAAATTATAAATGAATTAGAAATAGGTTATCACTATTTACCAAAAGTTAAAATAATAGGTATTACGGGGTCTAATGGTAAAACAACAACAACTAATCTTATATATGAAATCTTAAAAGATGCATTATATAAAGTTCATTTAATTAATATAGATAATCCTTTATGTCAAGCTTTAAAAGATATTAAAGAGGGTGACATTTTAGTTACTGAAATATCAAGCCATAGTTTAATTTACTTAGATGATTTTAAAACAGATATAAGTGTTCTTACAAATATAAGTAAAATTCATCAGGACATCTATAAAACATATGAAAACTATAAAAAAATAAAACAAAAAATATTTAATCATCATAGTCCTAGTGAAATTGCTATATTAAATGGCAAAGATAAAGATGTATTAGAAATTACTAAAAATATTTTATCTGAAAAAATTTATTTTAATAGTGAAGCAGAAGCTGACATATGTATCAAAAATAATAAAATATATTATGGAAATGAGGAAATTTGTGAGCTAAATGATATTAGACTTAAAGGCAGACATAGTTATGAAAATGTTATGGCCGCTATTGGCGTTGTTAAACTTTTAAATGTATCAAATGAATTTATCAAAGAAACTTTGGATAAATTTAGTGGTGTTGCCCACCGACTTGAATTTGTAAGAAGATTTAATGATAGAGAATTTTATAACGATTCAAAAGCCACTAATAATAAAGCTACTATAGCCGCTTTGAAATCTTTTGATTCTAAAATAATATTATTATTAGGTGGTTTAGATAGAGGTAATAACTTTGAAGAACTTAAAGATTATTTAGATAATATAAGGGAAGTTATTTGCTTTGGAGAAAATAAAGATAAAATAGTTAACTTTTTTCAAAAGCAAAATAAATCAGTAACACCAACTGAAACTCTTGATGAAGCAGTTAAACTTGCTTATAATCTTTCAGAAGCAGGAGATACAATTTTACTTAGTCCAGCATCTTCTAGTTTAGATCAGTTTACTTCTTATGAAGAGAGAGGTAATAAGTTTAAAGAAATAGTCGAATCACTATAAAAGTTGAAAAACATTTATGCATAAGATATAATTATATTAGGATAGGGAGTGGTTGAATGACAAATTTATATATTGATTTCGATGGAGTTATTGTAAATTCTATCGAAGTTAGTTATGACATATTTGATAAAGAAGGGTTAGAAAAAACCGAAGAAAACTATCAAAAATTTTACAGTAATTTAGATTGGCGAAAAGTTTTAGATAAATGTGAAGCTATTAACGATAGCTGGGAGTGTATTGGAAAAATTATCGCTAGTAAAAAATTTGATGTAGCCATTTTGACTCACGTAAATTCTCTTCCTGAAGCTGTTGAAAAAGTAAAAGAAATAAGGAAACATTTTAGAGATATTACCATAATTCCTGTTCCTAAAGCTATTTCAAAAACAAGTATGCTTAAAGCTGAAGGCGCAATTTTAGTTGATGATTACGTTTATAATTTAGATGAATGGAATGAAGCTGGAGGATATCCCGTTCGTTTTGATTTAGATATGGATGGTAAAGGGTATCCTGTCATCGATAGATTAGATGTTTTAATTGATATGTTTGATTAGAGAGATTTTTTTCTCTTTTTCTTTATTTTTATATACAAAATGCCTTAAAAAATGATATAATGTTAGATAGTTTGGAGTGTGATGCGCTTGTTAGTACTAGCAAAAGCCGTTATGGCAATAATGTTGGGCTTTGTTATTACTGTTATCTTTGGCTATTTTGCTTTAAAATGGCTAAAAAAACAAAATCTAGGTCAGAATGTCAGTAAGACTTTAGGTAAACGTCACGAAAGTAAACAAGGAACTCCAACAATGGGCGGAATAATGTTTATAATCCCCATTTTCTTAATAACGATATTTCTTATTTTGACTGATAAAATGCAGTTTTCGGCCAATTTATTTATCGTCTTATTTGTGTTTATTGCCTATGCCATTTTAGGTTATATTGACGATTATTTGGTTGTTAAAAAACGAAATAATAAAGGCCTATCGATATTTGTAAAATTGTTAATTCAATTAATAATCGCTTTAGTATTTTTCTATATATACTTAAGTAGTGGTAATGAACCAGTTTTAGATATTCATACGTTAGGTATTAAAATCGATTTAGGCTGGTTATATGGAGCTTTCCTATTATTTGTCTTAGTAGGAAGCAGTAATTCAGTTAATATCACTGATGGTTTAGATGGTTTAGCTGGAGGCCTTTCAGCTATTGCTTTCTTTGCTTTCGGAATTATCTGCTGGGGTTCACCTTGGACTACTGGTAATGAAGATTTAGCCATTTTCTGTTTTATTACAGTAGGCGCTTTAGTTGGGTTCCTAGTATATAACTGTCATCCAGCTAAAGTATTTATGGGAGATACTGGTTCACTATCTTTAGGTGCGGTCCTAGGTAGCGTAGCGATTATGACAAATCACGAGATTACGTTAGGCGTTGTAGCAGGTGTATTTATTATCGAAACTTTAAGTGTAATTATCCAGTTAATTGCAATTAAAAAATTCCATACCAAAGTATTTAAAATGGCACCACTTCATCATCATTTTGAAAAATTAGGATGGAGTGAAGTCGATATCGTAAGATTATTCTGGTCAGTTGGTTTAATTTTAAGTATGGCGGCTATTGGCTTTGGTGTTTGGTTATAAAATAGGAGGGAAAAGATATGATTAGAACAAAAGAAGTTGAAATTAAAATTGAAGGTAAAGAGTGGAAAGATGCTTTAAATAAGGCTTTTCTTAAAGCTAATAAAAAAGTTAGAATCGATGGTTTTAGACCAGGAAAGGCTCCTAAAGAAATTTTCCTTAAAAAATATGGAAAAGAGTCTTTATATATGGATGCTGCTGATTTAGTAGCTGAAAAAGCTTATATGAAAATGCTTGATGAAAATAAAGATATTATTAATGAATTAGTAGCAAAACCAGAAATTTCATTTAAAAACATTGATGATAAAGCTATAGAATTTGAATTTGTTTTAACCTTAAGACCTGAAGTTAAACTAGGTAAATATAAAGGTTTAGATGTTAAAAAAGAAAAAGCTGAAGTAACTAAAGAAGAAATAGATAAAGCTATTGATTCAATTAGAAATAGATATGCTGAAAATATTTTAAAAGAAGATAAAATATCAAATGGAGATATTGCGATTATCGATTTTGAAGGTTCAGTAGATGGAGCACCATTCGATGGTGGTAAAGCTGAAAATTATTCTTTAACGATTGGTAGTGGAATGTTTATTCCTGGTTTTGAAGAACAATTAATTGGGCTTAAAGCCGGTGATGAAAAAGATATTAAAGTTACTTTCCCTAAAGATTATCACGCTGAAAATTTAAAAGGAAAAGAAGCTGTTTTTAAAATTAAAATTCACGAAGTTAAAGAAATTAAAGTTCCAGAACTTGATAAAGACTTTTTTGAGGATTTAGCTATGGAAGGCGTAGATTCTAAAGAGACTTTAGAAAAAGAACTTAAGAAAAATATTTTAGCTCGTAAAGAAGCTGATTTAGATAATAAATATATGGATAATTTATTAGAAGCCGCATCAAAAAATGTGGAAATTGACATTCCTGAAGTTATGACTGAAGAGGAATTAGATAGAATGCTTAAACAATATACTGAAAGCTTACAAATGCAAGGTATAACTCTTGAACAATTCTATCAATTTACTAATTCAGATGAAAAAGCTTTAAGAGATCAAATGACTGAAGAAGCTAATAAGAGAATTACTTATAGATTAATGCTTGAAGAAATCGCAAAAGCTGAAAATATTGAAGTATCTGATGAAGAAGCTTCAAAAGCTGCTGCTGATATGGCTGAAAAATACCAAATGGATAAGGATGAATTCCTTAAAATGTTTGGTGGTTTAGATATGGTTAAATATGATGTTCAAATGCGTAAAGCTATGGATGTTTTAAAAGAAAAATAGAAACTCATTTTCTATTTTTTTTAAGTGATAAGAAATGGAGTTGTTAAGATGTATAATAATTTAGCTAGTGAATTTTGGATTTTAATGGATTATAAACATATTTATTTTTTAGATAGCGATTTAAAATATAAATCTTATTTAACTAATAAAAACTTTTATAGTAAAATGCCAGTTAAAGTTATTGTTGACAAAAATGATAATGATAATTATTGCTTTGAGTTAATAGATGGCTTTAAAGTAGCAAAAACCTGGATAGTTCGTCCACCTTATAAAAATGATAAATTTTATATAGAAGAACCCAGTTTATATCCAAATCCACTTATTCAAGAGGATATGCATTTTCCTAAACAATTTAGTTTAAATTTAGAAAAAAAAGAAATTCCTGGTGGTTTTAATGTTTGTATTGATAATTATATAGACCGAATTGGTGAACTTTGCTGGCAGATGCCATATACGGCATATCGCTCTTATGACGGATATTATTATTGTAATGATAAATTAGGAAAGATTATGACTGAAAAAGAAGCTTACGAATACTTGAAAAGGCATAAGAAAGAAGCTATTGAATTTTTAGACAACGTTAATTTAGCCAGTGAAAATATAAATCTTCATAATCTTTTATATAGTGCTGATTTAAGTGAATATAATGAAAATGTAGTTAAGGAATATAATGGATTAAAATTAGTAAAAAAAATAAGATAAAAATATTCCAAAAAAATAAAAAAATGATATAATAGGTCTGTAGGAGTAAAGCTTATGGATAAAAAATGTATGATTATAACTGTTATATTGGCTTTCTTCATTTTGACGATTAATGATACTTTATTTGAGCAGAAAACGGCTAAAGCTTTATATGATAGTGAAAAAGCGCTTAAAATAGCTAGTTATAAAAAATGCTTAAATAGTAGTGAATTTACTGATGATAATTTTTCAGCCGATTTAAAACAGATTAAAAATAATATGTTAAATCTTTATAATACAAATGCGAATTTTAAATACGAAGATTTAACCGATGGCTATAGCTTTGATAAAAATAAAGATTCGAGTCAGTATGCTGCTAGTGTAAATAAATTACCTCTAGCAATTTATGCTTATCATTTAGCTGATGAAGGAAAGTTAGATTTAAATGAAACTAAAACTTATACTTCAAAGTACTATCACGGTGGTTCAGGGGTAATTCAAAATGGTAAAGTTGGAACAGTTTTTACTTTAGGTGAACTTTTAGACAAAATACTTTTATATAGTGATAATATTGCTTATGATATGATGGTTGAAAGAATTGGTTTATCTAATGTTAAAGCTTACTGGGAAACTAAAGGATATAATATTGTTTATTCAGATACTTTTGGAAGCGTAAGCCCAGAAGGAATGAGTAAGTATGCTAAAGAAGTATATAACTATTATTTATCAGGTTCTAAAAACGCTAAAAAATTAGTAACTAATATGCAAAAGTCAGATGAACTTGATACAATTAAAAGTCCAGATACCAAATATGAAATAGCTCATAAATATGGATTTTATGATGTTTATTATAATGATGTCGCCGTAGTATTTGATAATGAACCTTATAGTTTGTCTATCACTAGTACAATGGGTGATACTAAAGCTAAAGATGATTTTTTCTTAAAGTCACATAAATTAGCTAATGAGTTTAATAAAAAATATTGGCAAGAAAAATCAGTTTTTTGTAGGAATGCTAAATAAGATATTGCAGAAAATTAATAAAAAATATATAATAGAAATAGAAAGGGTAGAATTATGAAAGAAATTATTGAAAATAAGAAAATAACTAATACACTTACAGCCGCATTTATTATTTTATTTATATTAACAATTTTACTTAACGGGTTTATTTTAACATATGCGAATGATCAGTGTATGCTTGTGGATAAACCTTGCGAATATGCTTTTGGCGCTAATGAGATAGTTAATAATGAATTATTTATTACACTATCTTGGATACAAAATATTTTAGCTATTTTTGTAAGTGTTTTATTTGCCGTTAAAGCAATTATTGAAAAGAACTGGATTAAGTTAGGTTTAGCTATAGTAGCAATAGTTATTGTTCCAGCAATTTGGGTAAATGTATTTGATTTACTTAATATTAAATGGGGAATTATTTATACAAGTGGGTTAGTAAGCTAACCTTTTTTGTTTGCAAAAATATTTTTCTTGTTAAAAATTATCATAAATGAATAAAAAATATATATTATTAGTGCTAATTTTTAAGTTTAATATAATTATTTAAAAAAGTTAAAGTATATTGACTTTTGATTGACTTTACACTATAAATAATTTATAATTTATTTAGATAAGGATAGGTGAGTTTATGAATAAAAAAGGGTTCACACTTATTGAATTAATTGCCGTTATTGTTATTTTATCATTAATTGCCGTTTTAGTTTTTCCGGCTGTAGTATCGGTAATTAGAAATTCAAAAGAAAAAGCTTATCAAGATCAAGTAGCAATAATTGAAAAAGCGGCTGAACAATGTGTTTATGAACATTCATCATTACTTCCAGATGAAGTAAACGATGCGAGTATTTCCCTACCACTTTCTTGCCTTATGACTGGATGCACTTATAAAGGTGTTGAAATAAGCGGCGGATATATAAGCGATGAAGAGTTATTAAATCCCCGTAATTCAAAACCAATGGAAGGAAGTATTAACGTTACTTATAAAGTTGCCCAAAAACAATATGTTTTTGAGTTTGTGGCTGCTGATTAAAATTTGAAAATAGTATATAAATATAGTATAATAATGAAAGTGTTTATGGAGGTTAAAATGAATAAAATTACGAAATTTATAAATAAAAATAAAAAGGTTTGTATTATCATACTGGTGACATTTCTTGTTTTAGTTCTAGGATTTTTCACTATCTTCTTCATTATCCCATCATTTGGAAATAATGTATATGGGCATAGATTAGATGATATAGATAAACACAAAATTGCTAAAAGTACAACCGATGATATTATAAAAGAACTTAAAGAAAAAGATGGCATTAATAAAGTAACATACCATCAGGAAGGCCGAATACTAACATTTACAATTACAACTACTGGATTAGATATTAATAAAGCTAAAGAATACGCTAATATAGTCCCAGAAGGAATTAGCGATAAAAATTTAAAATATTATGATATTCAAATATTATTAGATGCTAGTGATAACGAAAAAGACTATCCAACTGCGGGTTATAAACATAAAACAGCTGATGAGATAGTATGGGGAAATGTAGGTGAGGCTAGTGAATAAGAAATTTTGGATAATTGCCTCAGTAATTTTAGTATTATTAGTCGGAGGAGCTTTATTTTATTACTTCACCAAGGAGGATCAAAACGCTTTAACAGTTTCTGAAAATCAGTGGATTGAAAATAATAAAAATAAGGTTATCGATTTATCAATTCCAAACGATATTGCTGTCTTAAGCAGTGATGGTACGGGAGTAATATTTGATTTTCTAGATTCCCTAGAAGAAAATACCGGTTTAGACTTTAATAAATTATCATATTTAAATAATGAAAAACCATCAAGTGAATATGCCATTACAGTTACTGATAAAAAAGATAAAAATGATATTTTAATTTATCAAGATAATTATGCTTTAGTTTCAAAAAATAGAATTCAATATAGTGAGCCAGGGCAAATTAAAAATATCACAATTGGTGTTTTAGAAAATGAATTAGATAAAATTAATAAATATTTACTTGGCAGTACCGATGTTGTTTATAAGCCATATAAAAACGTTGCCACAATGATTTCGGAAATTGAAGCTAATAAATTAGATGCAATGGCCGTACCACGCTTAGCTTATTTAAATAATATAATTGCCAATAATAATTTAAATATTTCTTATAATATTACTGAATATAAACAAGATTATGTATTAAAATTAGGTAAAACTCGCACCTTAAATAATATTTTAAAGAAGTATTATGAAAAATGGAATACTGAAAATTTTGAAACTGATTTTAATAAAAGATTAGCTGAAAATTATTTTACGGCGAAAAAAATTGAAGAAAAGAAACAAGTAGAATTTCGTAGTAAAAGATATAATTATGGATTTGTTTTAAATAGTCCGTTTGATATGACGACAACCGAAGGGCTTAGAGGATTTAACTATAGTTTTTTAAATAGTTTTGCTGAAGCCACAAACGTTGAAATTAATTATAAAAAATATTCATCAATTAGTAATATGGTTAAAGACTTTGAAAACAATAACTTAGATATTATTTTTGATTATAATAGTGAAGCTAATTATAAAATGGATACTTATAAAACCATATCTGTTTATGATGAAAAGGTTGTCATTATTGCTAATGAAAACACCGATATTGTAATTAATTCAGTAAATTCATTAGCTGATAATGAAGTTAAAACAATCGAAAATAGTAAAATTGATCATTATTTAAAAGAACACGGAATTAAGACAAAAGTTTATAAAAATGTAAATGATTTAATTAAAAAATTAAATAAAAATGATTTAGCGGCAATAGATTACTATACTTATGATAATTATATTAGAGCTGATTTAAGCAAATTTAAAAATTTATATACATTTAATTTAGATGAAGATTATGCGTTTGTTTGTCGTGATATTAAAGCTAATAAAACCTTTAATGAATTATTTGATTTCTATTTATCATTTGTTAATGATAAACAGGTTATAAATAATAGTTATAAAGATTTAATAAACTATGCAAGTAGTAATAGATTATTTCAAGTTTTAATTGCTTTATTTAGTGCTGTTATCTTAGTATTAATAGGAATATTAACTGGTAAATTTTTAAAACGTCGTAAAGATCATAATTCTAAATTAACTAAAACAGAAAAATTACGTTATATCGATAGTTTAACATCTCTTAAAAATCGTAATTATTTGAATGATAATTTAAGTAAATGGGATGCTAGTGATGTCTATCCACAAGCTGTTATTATTGCTGATTTAAATAATATCGCTTATATTAATGATAATTTTGGGCATACTGAAGGTGACAAGATAATTGTGGAAGGCGCTGGAATTTTAATTAGTAATCAGCTTCCAAATAGCGAAATTGTTAGAACCAATGGTAATGAATTTTTAATCTTTATGGTTGGTCACGATGAAAGAGCTGTTGTAACCTATATTAGAAAATTACATAAAGAATTTAAAAAGTTATCTCACGGTTTTGGAGCAGCAATTGGCTATAGTATGATAACTGATGAAATAAAAACTATTGATGATGCCGTAAATGAGGCAACATTAGATATGAAACAAAATAAACAAGAAACAAAATAGTAAGATAAGTGAGGCTTTAAAATGAAAAATTTCTTCAAAAAAATATGGAACATTTTTATGCGACCAGAAATGATGATTTTACCTGGTCAAATAGCCTTCTTTATCGTGCTAGCAATATTTCCAATGCTTACATTAATAGGATATATAGGTTCAAATATTTCACTATTTTCAAATGGATTTTTATCAATTATGAATAATATTATTCCATCTGAAATATTAGATGTATTATTACCTTTTATTACTGAAAGTCATATTACGGGAAATGTTGCTTTTTTCTTAATTGTTGGTTTCTATATGATTTCAAATGGAACTAACTCATTAATTGTTGCCTCTAATGAACTTTTTGGTTTAAAACACGATTATTTTATTAAAAGAAGAATAAAAGCTTTCTTTATGATTATTCTATTAATGGGCTTATTTATCTTTACTGTTTTAGTACTAGCATATGGAAATATTATCGTTGGTCAAATAATTCATTTAGAAATTTTTGAAGATGTAAGCGATAAATTATATAAAATTTTCGTTTTACTTAAATGGCCAGTCGCATTTATTTGTATATTTTGGACTCTTAAATTATTTTATGCTATCGCACCAGATAGTCAAATACCAAGTAGATATATGAATAAAGGAGCTTTATTTACAACTGTATGTTGGATAGTTGGTACGGCTATTTATTCATTATATATTTCTAATTTTCATAACTATACAATGTTCTATGGCGGTATTTCAACTATTATAGCAATGATGATCTGGATTTATTTCTTATCATATATTCTCGTTATGGGAATTGCTATAAATTCTACAGATTATAATATGACACAAAAAAAGATACATAAAAAAGAAAAAAATGTTCAAGATAAATAATGGGATACATATCTGTTACCAGTATGTATCTTACCCACAGACTACTAGTACTTACCTCGGTTTAAGTGGAACGCGAGTAGTATTATATGGTAACTATAGGGTTATTCTCTCGCAAAAAGTGGCTATAACCACTTTTTTTTGACTAAAAAATATGCTATACTTATATAGTATATGTAGAGGTGGACTTATGAAAAATAAATTAGAAAAAATACCTGGTAAAATAAAAAGTTTTGGTAAGAAGTTTATAAAAGGGACAAAGAATTATTTTAAACATAATGTTTTATTTGTTACTTTTGTTATTACATCTCTAATTGAAGCTTCTTTACTAAGATTTTTTACCGTTAAAAATTTTACAGCAATAAGTCCTATTTTTTCTGATTTTGCTGTAATCTTATTTGTCGGATCTTTTGCTTATTTATTTAAAGCTAGACATCGTTTTAAGTATTTAATGACGTGGTCAATAATTTTTACGGCAATATGTGTTATAAATTCAGCTTATTATACCAATTATGTATCATTTACCTCATTTTCTTTACTCGCAACTTCAATGCAAATATTTGGCGTTGGGGATGCTTTAAATACCATAGTTGAGGTTAAAGATTTTAGTTATATTTTAGCTCCAGTTATTATGGGACTAATAAATAAACGTTTAAAAAATACTAGTTATTATGATGGCATAACAGCTAAGAAAAAATCTAGAATGACATTCCTTAAAATTTTAGTTATCAGTTTTGTTTCTATAGGTTTATTTATGACTACCGTAACGGGTACGGATATTAGCCGTTTATATAAACAGTGGAACCGTGAATATGTTGTTATGAAATTTGGAATTTATGTTTATCAAACTAACGATTTAATTGCTTCATTAAAGCCGCAGATAAGCCCATTATTTGGTTATGATGAAGCAGCTAGAGAATTTAGAGAATATTATGAAAAATATCCGGCAGAAAGTAAGAATAACGAATATACCGATAAATATAAGGGTAAAAATATTATCGTAATTCACGCCGAAAGTATTCAAAATTTCTTATTAGATACGGAAATCAATGGAGTACCAATTGCTCCTAATTTAAAAAGATTATCAGAAGAAGGACTTTATTTTTCAAATTTCTATGCTCAGGAAAGTGTTGGAACAAGTAGTGATAGTGAATTTACCTTTAACACCTCATTACTTCCAGCTAGTAATGGAACGGTTTTTGTCAGCTACTGGGATAGGGAGTTTGTATCAACACCAAAACTACTTAAAGAAAAAGATTATTATACCTTTAGTATGCATGCAAACAAAGGTAATTTCTGGAATCGTGATGTAGTTCACGAACAATTAGGATATGATAAATTTTATAACTATACAAACGATTATGTAATAAATGATGAAGATGTTATTGGCTTAGGTCTTAATGATAAATCATTCTTTAAACAATCAACTGAAAAAATAAAAAAAATAAATGAAGAACATAAAAATTGGTATGGAGTATTATTAATGCTTACAAACCATACTCCATTTTCAGGGCTAGAAGAGACAACGGATTTAGACTTAACATATCATTATACTAAAACTGATCCAGAAACAGGTGCTACTGAAGAAGTTACAAATGATTATTTAAAAGGAAGAACTTTAGGCCGATACTTTACGACTGCTCATTATGCTGATCAAGCTATCGGTGAGTTTGTATCAGAACTAGATGAAGCTGGACTTTTAGATAATACAGTATTAGTTATTTATGGCGATCACGACGCTAAAATAAAACGTAGTGAGTATAATCGTTATTATAATTATAATCCGGAAACCGATTCAAGATATGAAGATGATGATGAACGATATGATGAATATACAAAATACGAATATGAAATAAATCGTAAAGTTCCATTTATTATTTGGACTAAAGATAAACAGGAGAAAAAAGAAATAACTAAAGTTATGGGAATGTATGATATTCTTCCAACTTTAGGTAATATGATAGGAATTCATAGTCAGTATGCTTTAGGACACGATATTTTCAGTACTGATGAAAACTTTGTTGTCTTTCCAAATGGCAACTGGATTACTAACAAGATATACTATGATAGTCAAAATGATGATGCAATTATGTTAGATGAAAATGCCACGATAAGTGAAGACTATATTAAAAACTTTAATGATAGAGCCGAACTTGAAGTAGCGGTATCTAATGATATAATTGTTCACGATCTAATTAAAAAGATTAACGAAAGTAAAGAAGTTTTGAAGGAGAATGAAAATGGCTAAAAAAAGAAGAGTAAGCAAGAAAAAAATAACCGTATTTATTATTATAATTATTTTAATAATTGCGGCGATAATAGGGGCTGTTATTTTGCTTAATAAAGATAATCACGAAGATACAATTAAAGTGGAAAGCGTTGATAAAATCAAAGGTTATGATTATGAGTTACAAAGTAATGCCACTAAATATTACAGTGAACTATTTGGTGAACTTAAAGAAGTATTAGAAGCTGATGATATCGATGAAGCTAAATATGCTGAGGTAGTTACTAAATTGTTTGTTGCTGATTTCTTTAATTTAGATAATAAATTAAGTAAAAACGAAGTTGGGGGACTACAATTCGTTTATAAAGATTTTCGAAATGATTTTGTAAAATTAGCTTCTAGTTCAATATACAAAAATGTTGAAAGTAATTTATATGGTAATAGGAAACAAAATCTTCCAGTAGTAACAAAAGTTTCAGTTGAAAGAGGTACTAGTGAAAGTTTTGCTTATGGTGATAAGACCGATAATGAAGCTTATAAAGTCAACTTTGAAATTGAATATGAAGAAGATTTGGATTATCAAACATCAGGAACAGTAACTTTAATTCATAGTAATAAAAAATTAGAAGTTGCGGCGATGGAATAAAATTAGAAAAGGAGATGGGATAAAATGAATAAAAAGGATAATAAAAAAACAATAATTATAATTGTGGCAGTTATTTTAATAATTGCGGCGATAGTTGTAGCGGCTTTACTTATAAAAGGAAAACCAGCTAAAACAGATGATAATGCAAATAAAGAAGTTGACGAAAGTATTAGTGCAGATGTAAATTTTGAAGGTCTTAAATTTACTGATACAAAAATCTATGCCGAAGGCGATAATTATATCTTTACAATGAATGTTACTAATCAAACGCAAGAGACAATAAATATTCCTGATGTTGATATCAAGTTATATGATAAAAATGATACTCCAATAGCGGCTTTAATTGGGCATATAGGTGATACAATAGAACCAGGTGATAAGCGAATGGTAACCTCTTTAGTACCTAAGGATGTCGCTGATATAACAAAAGCTGTGAGAAAAACAATTGAAAAACACGTTCAAGTCGACTTAAATTTTTAGGAATAATTAAAGTGTTGAAAAAATAAATAAAATAAGTTATAATGTTATTATAAGGAGATGGGTATAATGAATAAAAAGGAAAATAAAAAAGGAAATCAAAATAAAAAAAGTCACAATTTAGTAGCTTTAATAATAGTTGCAGTTGTCGTTATTATTGGAATTGTTATAATATCATTAACGGTTACAAAAAAATTAGATGATAATAGTGCTAAACCAACTGATGATTCAAAAAGTGAATTAAAAGCTATAACTGAAAAAAATATAATTAAAGATGAAGAATTTGAAGGATTAAGCTTTACAAATACAGTATTAGTTAAAGATGGCGATAATTATGTATTAACTATGGATGTTACTAATCCAACTGATAAAGAAATCGATGTTAATGATGTAAATATCGTTATGGCTGATGAAGATGGTAATACAATTATAAATTTACGTGGTAATGTTGGTGGTAAAATGGCCGCTAATGAAACTAGAACGATTACTTCATCAGTATCTGCAAATGATGTAGATTTATCAAAGGCTGTTACTAAAACAATAAAAGCTTATGAGCCTGTTAATCAAAAATAAACACTAATTTAGTGTTTTTTTTATAAAATATATGCACTTTATAATTTATTGACAACTAAAGAATATATTGATAAAATTAAATAAGAATAGTAGGGTGGTAAAAAATGAAAAAGGGGTTTACTTTAGTAGAATTATTAGGAGTAATAGTAATAATAGCTTTACTATTGTTACTAATTATACCAGCCGTAATAAATGGAATCAGTAATAAAGAGGAAGATGCTTCCGATGCTCAAAAGGATATAATCTATAGAGCTGCTGATGAATTATTAGCTAGTGATGCCGATGCTTTCTTATGTAATGAGGGCGATGTTTAT
>CANQNL010000012.1 GCA_947625215.1 uncultured Bacilli bacterium
ACTTTATCTAAATAATCTTTTTTTTGTTTTTAGCGGGACGTTTCCTTAATATCTAACGTATTTTGTGAAAATTTACACAAAAAATAGACATTTGCCTATTTAGAAGTTATTCTTTTACTTAATACTTTTTCGGTAACTGATCCTAAAATTTTTATTTGCTCTTGATTAGAACTAATTGTACTACCAATTCTCGCACCTCTAAAATCTATTCCATTTAATATAACACCTACTATATGGGAAATTACACTACCACTTACTCTATATAATTTTAAACCATCTTTAGTCTTTACTAAAACAATATCACGTTCTTCAACTTTATTATTATTTTTAGTTTCATCAGGAATCATCATAATATCTATAATATCATCAACAGTTAAAATGTTATCTAAAGTAGCTACTGAATTTTTGCTGGAATAACCACTATATGGATTAAAAACTTTACCTGGTCTAGCCGAATACAGTTGTTTTCCTAACTCAGTATCTTTTTTTATACCCATCATTCCATATTCTTCATCATAAGCACTCATAATGCGCATAACTGTTCCAATATTACTTTCATATACAACAATATCACCTAGTTTAACAAAGTTTTCATCTTTTTCAGATATATTTTTAGACATATTTAATTTTCTTTTTATTTCTTTTAATTCTTCTAAATTCATATTATTTGTATTTAAATCATTCATCATACCACTCCACTACTATATTTTTATTATAACATTTAACCAAATAAAAAGCTAGCTTTTTCAAGCTAACTTATTAAACCTTCTTCTAATAATTTTTCATATATTTTTTTAAGTTTTAAACCAATTTTTTTAATATCTCTTTCTTTAGCTACTTTATAGCCTTCCTTAACGACACTTGGCAAAGTACCATTTATAATCTTTTTAATCTTATCTTCAAATTCATCGACATTTTTAGCTTTATAAATATTATGGCCATCAGTAAGCCATTCATCATAAATTGGAATATCACTAACTATCGTATTAACTTTCATAGCCAAAGCTTCTAATAAAACAATTCCTTCAGTTTCTTCTTTCGTCGGAAATATATATATGTCAGTTCCAGCATAGGCATCTTTTAATTCATCACTACTAATATATCCAGGAAAATAGGCATTATTTGGTTTATTTTTAATCGCTTCTGATACTTTTACCGTTCTAAGAGTTGGAGCCGTAAAACCAAACCAAATAAATTTATATTCAGGCATTCTTTTAGCTAGCTCTAAAAATTCTAAAATACCTTTTCTTTCAATATATAAGCCTACTGACATTATTACTTTATCAGTTTCCTTAAAATTATATTTTTTTCTAAATTTTTTACGAGAATCTTTATCGGCTTTCCAAAAGTTTAAATCAATTCCATTAGAAAGAGGAATTATTTCTTTATCTAAATTATAATCTTCTAATAACTCCTTTGAATATGGTGTTGGTGTTAGTAATAAATCCGCCTGACCATAACATAGTCTAAGCCACTGCTTAAATGGTGGAGCTACAAGATTTGAAAATTTAAAGGAATTTTTAAAATCTTCTTCTGTTGAATGAGCGTGAAAAATAACTTTTTTCCCTTTCCTTTTAGCTGAAATAGCCATTACTAAAGAATCAGGAAAAATTGAATTAATATGAATAATATCATAGTCATCTTCAGGATCCAATGTATATGGTACTTTAGCAAGTTTTAGTGCTTGCATTTGATGCACGGTAGCCATACCAACTCCGCTTTTTTCAATATCTTTAATTTTACTTGTATAAAGTAATACCTTCATAGACGCCTCCTAATTTGTTACATTAACTAGTATAACATCTTTACCAATTTTGTCAATTTGTGTCCATTTTATAGAAGTAATACTTGAATTAAAAAATAAAAATCTTCTTTTTTGAATTGATAATTCTTCTACCTTGCCATCTTTAGTTAATAAAACATCGATAATTGAACCTATCTTTCCCCCACTTATGATATCTATAACATCTTTACCTTGTAAATCAGAAAGTAACATACAACCACCTATATAATTTTATTAGATATAAAAATATAAAATGACAAAATCATTTTATATGTTTTTTAGCTTCATTAATAAAAGCTTCAAATAAAATATTATTTTCTTTTTCTAATTCTGGATGCCACTGAACGCCAATAACCCACTGGTTGGGATCAATATTTTCCACAACTTCAATAACGTTATCTTCGGTTCGCCCAGTTACTTTAAAAAAATTGCCAAAAATATTCTCTTTAACTTTATAGTTATGGACTGATGGTTTACTTATAACTTCTTTATTGTAAATACTTTTAATTTTCGAATTATTATCTAATTTAATATTGTGTTTTGCTTTTGCAATATCATTAATATTAAAAGGATTGACATTATTATGATTAGAAACTTTTTCTAAAAATAAATCTTCTTCTTTTGGGGTATACACATCTTCAATCATTTGATAGCTTGGAAAATTAGTCCCAAAAATATTTCGCGTACTTTCATAACCAGCCAGTGCCTGCATTCCCATACAGACAGCTAAAACAGGAATATTATTTCTAAGAGCATAGTGAATTGTATTAATATAGGTTGAATCTAAATTAGAACCACCAGTTAAAATTATGCCATCACAAATATCTAAAACTTCAGTTGTAAACTTGCCATCGGGGAAAGAAACGCCAATTGGAATACCCCCAGATTCAGATACTCTTTTAAAATAATTATCAACCATTCTTGTATAATTATTAAATGGTTCATCCACCTTAACATTTCTAGGTGAAATTATTCCAATAATTGGTTTAGTCATTTTACCACCTATTTTATTATATACAAAAAGATATTTAGAGTGACTAAATATCTAATCTATCAACTTTTTAATATTAGTTAAGCCATTTTTTTCAAGTCTAGATATTTGCGCTTGACTAATCCCTATTTCTTCAGCTAACTCCATTTGCGTTTTACCAACTAAATAACGTTCAATTAAAATATATTTTTCTTTAGGTTTTAATTTATTTAAAGCATTCTTAAGCGATATTTTTTCATCTAAACTATAAATATCATCACTATTAAATAGTTGGTCTGATAAATATATAATATCCCCACCATCATTATAAATAGGCTCAAACATACTAATCGTATCTTTTAGAGAAGTTAAAGCGTGACTTACTTCAAAATCACTTACTCCCATCTCTTTAGCAATTTCACTAATAGTTGGTTCTTTACCATTTTTATTTACGAGTTCTTCTTTAGTTTTAATTGCTTTATAAGCCATATCTTTAACACTTCTCGATATTCTAATACTATTATTATCTCTTAAATATCTTTTAACCTCACCTAAAATCATTGGTACTGCATAAGTACTAAAACGAACTTCGTGACTTAAATCAAAATTATCTATAGCTTTAATTAAACCAATACACCCTACTTGAAATAAATCATCTAAATTATCAGTCCTATTATTATAAGGTTTTAAAATTGATAAAACTAATTTTAAATTGCCATTTATAAGTTCTTCTTTAGCTTTTAAATCGCCACTTTGAAATCTTTTAAATAAAACAATTTGTTCTTCGTTATTTAAAACCTTAATATCCGCAGTATTCACGCCACAAATTTCTACTTTATGACGTGCCATATAATTTTCCTCCTACCATATAATGATAGAAAAGAAATTTTTTATTCAAAAAAATTCATATTTCTATGAATTTTTCTTAGTTACAATAGTTTTCGTATTATGAGTAAAATCTAAAGCCTCAATTACTTTTTGACACTCTTCATAATTTAAACTCTTATAGATTTCATATATATCGTAAATAACATTTCCATATTCTCTTACCTGAAAATCAATAGAATTATTTACACCACTAACATTTTCTGACATTACGATAATTCCACGTAAAGCATTTTTTAAAATTAAATTAAAATCTTCCTTAGTAAATTTTTTATCATTTAAATTATCATATATTTGTTTGAAAATATCTTTTTCTTCAATTACCATTGTACTGAAATCTATAAAAAAATAATCACCTACACTATCCATAAAAAATGATACTGGCGATAAAATATTTTTATCTTCAAAACATTTTTTATGAAATTTAGAAATAGAGCCAAATTTAATTAGTAAATAAATTTCAATATATTGACGAACTTTATAATAATCTAAATCAATATCCTTTAAATATACCTTATATGCATTTTCAATTATTTTATGATTAATCTCTCTATATATTATTTCTTTATCTTTAAAGACCTCTTTAGGCTCATCATATTCTTTGGTTACAATTTGTGGTATTTTTTTATAGTCTAATTTTTGATAATATTTTTTAATAAATTCAATTGTCTTTTCAGGATTAACATTACCAGTAATCGTTAAAATCATATTAGATGGGTGATAGAAAGTATTATAAGCATCGTAAAGCATCTCAGGTGTAATATTTTTAATACTTTCCGTATAACCAGCAACTGGATATCGATATGGTAAATTTTTAAATGTATTAAAAATAGTTGTATAATAAGCCTTTTCTTCAGGATTATCAAAACTTGCTTTTATTTCCTGATCGATAATACCTTGTTCTTTAGCTACATTTTCTTTTGTATAATATGGTTTAGTTACTAAATCTAATAAAGCTTTTAAATTTTCTTCAAATTTAGTTGGAGCTGAAAAATAATAACTAGTTACGTGAGCGGTTGTATAGGCATTATTAACAGCGCCATTTTTTTGATAAATACTCATAATATCTAAGCCATCTTCTTTTGAAAACATTTTATGTTCAAGAAAATGAGCTGTTCCTTCAGGAATTTTCACATATTCATCTTTTAATGGCGGTTTAAATTCTAATATTGAAGAACCAAACAACGTCGTTATTTTAGCAAATGCCTCACATCTATCCATTGGACATATAAAAATTCTTAGACCATTATCCAAAGTTTCTTCATAAATATCTAAATCTAAATGATTATACGTTTTCTTTTCCATTTAAATTCTTCCCTTCTAATAAATAGATTGTATCAATATAAACTTTAGAAGCTAATTTTTTTACATCATCAACCGTTACTTTAGCCATATTTGCTTTTCTATCTTCAATGCTATCGGTATCAGATGATATCATTGAAATAACATTATTGGAAATTGATGTCTGATTATCTTCAAGTTCAGTTAACGCATTATAGTATATTTCTTTTACTCTAGCTAAATCTTCCTCGCTAATTTCAGTATGCATTTTATCAAGCTGCTTTTTAACTAGTTTAATTGTCTTATCGGCATTTTTAGCATCAATACCAGAAGATATAATTGCTAGAGAAAAATTTATTTTTCTCATCGCATATATATAATAACATAAAGAATTTTCTTCTCTTACAACTCTATTTAATTTAGAATCCCAACCACCACCTAAAATATTATTATAAACAAGAGATACATACTTACGTTCAAAATCTGTTAAATCAACATATTTAAGAGCGATATTTAAACGACTTTGCTCAGTATCTATTGTTTCAACTACCTCTTTAATATTTCTTGGTTTTACGGCAATATAACGATTTTTATAACTAGGTGTAAAATGGCCTTTGACTATTTTTTCAATAATTTTTGTGATTTCTTTTTCATCAGTATCACCGGTAATGAAAATATCAAGGCTGTTATTTTCAAATAAATTTAAATAATATTCATACAAATCTTCACTAGTTATATTTTTAGCAAACTTTATTGACTCATCGATATTAAAATCCTTATAGGGACGAATATCTATTTCTTCCCAAATTCGTTCTTCGGCATATCGGTCAGGATTATCTTTAATACTATTTAATGATTCAATATATTCGTGAAGACTTAAATCAAAAACACTTTTATCAAAAGCATTATCTTTGACATATGGATCCCAAATATGTGAAAGTATATACTCAATACTTTTTTTATTCATTCCCTTTTCGGTATATTTTTCGTTAACAAACGATCCATTTAAATAAAAGGTGCGATCTAAACCACTTTCTAAAAAACCTATTCTAACTGAAGGACCATATAAATCCATTCCGGCTCTATTTAAATCATCTAAATTATGATAGTGACCAGTGGCATATGATAGTACTCTTCTTAAAACATCACTATATATTTTTCCTTCATTAGTTATAGTTTCTTTAAAATGTGCAGCTATATTTATAGTTTTAAATTTTTTGGTTTTAATAAAATACAGATTATAACCATTCATTTCGACTTTTGTGTAATTCATTATTTCACCTCTCTATTATTATGCATATTTTGGATTATTTTATAACTTCTAAAGCTAATTTAATCATATTATCTAAAGATGTTTGACGTTCTTCGGCACTTACTTTTTTTTCTGTAAATTTTGAATCGACAATAGTCATTAAACAGGCCGCCTTTTTATTTAACAAGTTAGCTAGATAAAATAAAGCAAATGCTTCCATTTCACTCGCAATTACTTCTTTCGGTAAATGATTTAAATATTCTTCTGCTTTTGGTACATATGCATCAAATACATCACCAGAATTAGTCATTCCAACGTTTATTTTTATATCTAGTTCATTAGCTTTAGCGATTATTTTATTATTTAATTCTAAACTAGGTTTAGCTAAATGAATATCTTCATTATTAAATTCCTTAGCAAATGCACTATCACTATATGCCTCGTCAGATAAAACAATATCTAAAAGGTCTAAATCTTTAGAATTAGCTCCGGCTGAACCAATGCGTATTATCTCATCGACATCATAAATTTTATATAATTCATAAGCATATATGCCGATACTTGGAATTCCCATTCCTGAACCCATAACCGTAATTTCTTTTCCTTTATAAGTTCCCGTATAAGCATACATTCCTCTAATATTATTTACTAGTTTAGGATTTTCTAAATATTTTTCAGCAATATATTTTGCTCGTAAAGGATCTCCAGGCATTAATACTGTTTTAGCAATTTCACCTTTTTTAGCTTCATTATGTGGTGTCATTATTTACCTTCTTTCTTTACAATAATAATTTTTATTTTTAAATTTGCCCTTTTTTTCTAATTTTTTTATCATTAAGTTCTGAAGTAGTCTACTCACTCCTGTTTTTATATCATATTTATCTTTGACAGGATCTACTAAAATACTATAAACACCATAGTCATTCGCACCTTTAATATCAGTAAGCATCTGATCACCAACCATTGCTGTATTTTCTTTGGTACTTTTTAAAATTGTAAGTGCTTTTCTAAATGATTTTCTAGTTGGTTTTTCAGCTTTATACATATAGTCTGTTTTTAATATTTTGGCTACAGGTTTAACTCTATCTTCTGCGTTGTTAGACATAATACAAATATTAAATTTTTGTTTTTTTAAATGTCCAAAAAATTCTATTAATTTTCCGTGGACTTCTAAACTATTAACTTCTAAAATAGTATTATCAATATCGAAAATTAAATTAGTAATTCCATTTTGCTTAAGAAATTTATAATCAATACTATATATATCCTGAACGTACATAAAAGGAATTACCGAATTTACCGATTTTTCATCGCCACTAATTACTTTTAAAAAGCAATTAAGCATTGTACCCATTTTGGCCATATTTTTTCTTCCTTTTCTTTCTAACAACCATAATTATAATTATTATTAAAAATAAAAATGCACCTACAGCTATTGCTATTATTTTGTTAGATTGGAGATATTTAATGGTATCAAACTGTGGAGTTTTATTTAAAATAATATCTATAGTATCTATTTTTTCATCATTAAAGTAAACTTCAACAACTCCTAATTTTTCACCTTTTTTCATATCTGAGGTAATTAAATTTTTTCCTTTATATTTAAATTTTAAATTTTCTTTTTTAAAATCGATATTTGTATATTTAACTATTTTTTTATCAGCATAGAAAGACATTTCATTTTCTTTTAAGTATTGGGTTTTTAAAGTAAGAACTTTATCACCAGGAGATAAAAGCGTTTGATATGTATAATTATCCTTAAAATAGTCATTTAAGGTTTTAGTATCTTTAAAGTTATTAGTATTTTTTTGGTTATAAATAGCTCCAGCAGTTACGGTAAGTAATTTAGCCCCATTAAACATTGAATAACTAGCTAAACAACGACCAGCTCCAGTCGTAGTACCTGTTTTACCACCTAAAACATTAGATCCACCATTAGTATTACCAGCAACTGTGTTTTTAACACTAAAACTGTTATCAGACATCGTATATTTTTTAGTCGTTATAATAGAATTAAAGGTATTATTATTAACGGCATATTTAAACATTTTAGCGACATCTCTTACAGTTGAGTAATTTTCTTTATCATCATAACCAATTGGATTAGAAAAATGAGTATCATTTAGCTGAAGTTTTTTGGCTTTATCATTCATCATTTTGACAAAATTTTCTTCACTACCACCAACTAAACGCGCTAGTGCCTTAGCGGCATCAGCTCCTGATGGAAGTAAAAGCCCATATAATAAATCATTATAAGTTGCAACCTGACCACTTCTAAAACCAGCAGTAACTAAGTTTTTTTCTGCCAAGCCTTGGAAATCTTCATCAATTAAATCAACTTCGGCTTTTAAATTTGGTTCATTTTCAATGGTAACAAGTGCCGTCATTATTTTAGTAAGGCTCGCTATTAATATTTTCTCATCAGGATTTTTTTCATATAAAACTTCGTTATTATCCATATTATAGACAATAGCGTTTTTTGATTCAATACTAGGTTCTAGGGCCTTTACGCTTAAAGTAAATATAAACAAGAAGACTGCAACTACTAAAAATTTTACTATTTTTTTCATTTTTATCACCATAAAAAGTATACCATATTTATACCCGTTATTTTTAAAATAAAACGTTTTTTTACATTTTATTGGCAATAAAAGAAAAAACACGATTAAAATTAATCGCGCTTTAAATATGGTTTTAAATATTTGCCTGTATAACTATTTTTATCTTGGATAATTTCTTCAGGAGTACCTGCAAATACTACTGTACCACCATTATCCCCACCTTCTGGGCCTAAATCGATAATATAATCAGCCACTTTAATTAAATCAAGATTATGTTCAATAACGATTACTGTGTCACCATTATCAACTATTCTATTTAAAATATTTAATAGATTTTTAATATCATCAGTATGAAGTCCAGTTGTTGGTTCATCTAAAATAAATAAGCTTTTACCTGTAGGTTTCTTTTGCAGTTCTTTAGCTAATTTTACTCTCGCCGCTTCACCACCTGATAAAGTAGGCGCACTTTGACCTAATTTAATATATGATAGTCCTACATCCATAAGTACTTGTAATTTATTTTTAACTTTCGGAACATTTTCAAAAAATTCTAAAGCTTCTTCAACGGTCATTTCTAAAACATCATAGATGCTTTTGCCTTTATATTTGATTTGTAATGTTTCTGTATTATATCTAGTTCCGTGACATACTTCACAAGGTACATATACATCAGGAAGAAAATGCATTTCTATTTTTTTAACGCCATCACCAAAGCAAGCTTCACATCTTCCACCTTTAACATTAAACGAAAATCTTCCTTTATCATATCCGCGCATTTTGGCTTCTTTAGTTTCGGTAAATACATCTCTTATATCGTCAAAAACACCAGTATAAGTTGCTGGATTACTTCTTGGAGTTCTTCCAATTGGTGCTTGGGAGATATCGACTACTTTATCGATATTTTCTAATCCTTTAACTTCTTTATATTTACCTGGTTTCATTTTATTTTTATATAAAGTATTTGCAACTACTTTATATAAAATTTCATTAACTAAAGTACTTTTACCACTACCACTTACTCCAGTTACACAAATAAATTTGCCAAGAGGAAATTTTACATTGATATTTTTTAAGTTATTTTCTTTTGCTCCTTTTATTTCTAGATATTTTTTATTCCCTTTTCTTCTTTTTTTAGGTACATCGATTTTTTCTTCACCGGTTAAATATTTGCCTGTTAAACTATTTTTATTTTTCATAACTTCATAAGGTGTTCCTTTAGCTACAATATTACCACCGTGAACACCAGCTTTTGGACCGATATCGACTAAATAATCAGCTTCTAACATTGTTTCAGTATCGTGTTCAACAACAATTAAGGTATTACCTAAATCACGCATTTCTTTTAAAGAATTAATAAGTCTTTGATTATCTCTTTGATGTAGTCCGATTGATGGTTCATCTAATACATATAAAACTCCTGTCAATCTAGAACCAATTTGCGTAGCTAGTCTAATTCTTTGGGCTTCACCGCCGGATAAGGTTCCTGCTTCTCTAGATAATGTTAAGTATTCTAACCCAACATTTATTAAAAATTCTAATCGTGATTTTATTTCTTTAATAATTAATTCCGATATTTCTTTTTCTTCTTTATTTAATTTTAAATTAGTTAAGAATTGCATTATATCCTTAATACTCATTTGTGTAAGTTCATAGATGTTTTTTTTGCCAATTAATACTGATAATACTCTATCGTTTAATCTAGCGCCGTGACATTTTGGACATTCTAATTCGGTCATATAATTTTCTATCCATTCACGAATCCAAGTACTTTTGCTTTCAACATATCTTCTTTCTAGATTGGTAATTATGCCTTCAAAGAAATCACTTTTTGTCCTGGTATTACCAGCTTTAGATATATAATTAAAGCTCATTACATCTGGTGAACCATAAAAAATGATATCTAACTGTTGTCTAGTTAAATTTTTAACAGGCGTATCCATATCAATATTATAATAATTACAGGTTGTCTCTAATTCTGTATAAGTTATATTGTTTTGTTCACTTACATTTATTACTTTAATTGCGCCTTCATTTATACTTAAATTTTTATCGGGAATGACTAGTTCTTCATCAATTTTATATTTTATTCCAAGGCCCTTACACTCAGGACAAGCACCATAAGGAGCATTAAACGAGAACATTCTTGGTTCAAGTTCGGGAACAGAAAAGTCACAATGAGGACACGCATAAGTTTCACTCATTAGTATTTTTTCATCACCTATAACATCGATTAAAACTTTACCCTTACCTAGTTTCGTCGCAGTTTCAACAGCTTCATACAAACGGCTTCTAATTCCATCTTTAATAATTAATCTATCGATAACGACTTCAATGGAATGTTTCTTATTTTTCTCTAAAGTTATTTCTTCAGATAAATCATAGTCTTTCTCATCGATAACTACTCTTACATATCCATCTTTTCTTAAATTATCAAGTAAATCTTTATGAGTTCCTTTTTCTAATCCTACTACTGGACTTAATACTCTAATTTTAGTGCCACTATTTAAATTAAGAATATCATTTACCATTTCCTCGATGCTTTGTGAAGAAATAGGAATATGATGATTTGGACAATATGGAACACCAATTCTTGCATATAACAGTCTCAAATAATCATATATTTCGGTAACTGTTCCAACTGTACTTCGAGGATTTTTATGAGTGGTTTTCTGATCAATACTTATGGAAGGAGACAAACCTTCAATACTATCAACTAATGGTTTTTCTGAACCACCTAAAAACTGTCTAGCATATGCGCTTAGACTTTCTACATACCTTCTTTGACCTTCAGCATAAATGGTATCAAAAGCTAAACTACTTTTTCCACTTCCGCTGACCCCTGTCATAACGATTAATTTATTCTTAGGTAAAGTTATATCTATATTTTTTAAATTGTTTTCTCTAGCGCCTTTGATTATAATTTCTTCCATAGTTATCTTCCTTCTCACTTTTATATTTCTTAAATATTATAACATAGCTGTCAAGTGATATATGAAAAAGTTAGAAATAATTTTTCTAACTTTACTTTTTTAATAACTTTCAATTGTAAATGGGTCATCAGGGTCCAGTTAAAACAGTTTTATAAGTTAAATATAGCGCTGGGGCGACACCATAAGCTGTATTGTAACACTCACTTCTTGAAATCAGTTTTTTAAATTATTCTGTTCTAAGAGCTTCTACTGGATCTTTTTTAGAAGCCATATTCGCTGGTATAGCGCCACCTATTAATGTTAAAATCATACTAATTATAATTAAAATTAAAGCGTGCCAGATATTTAATTTTGCAACATCAGCAAGTCCTGATAAATTTTCAATTATTATATTAGTTGGAATTGTTAGTAAATAAGCAATTAAAATTCCTAGAAGTCCAGAGAAAATTCCAATAATAAAGGTTTCGGCATTAAATACTCTTTTGATATCTTTACGTCTAGCTCCTAAAGCTCTTAAAATTCCAATTTCTTTGGTTCTTTCCAAAACTGAAATATAAGTAATTATGCCTATCATTATTGAAGATACGACAAGTGAAATTGATGAAAAAGCAACAAGTACAATGGTAATCGCATTCATAATATTACCTGTTAAAGATGAAATCATTTCAGCCATATCGGTATATTGTACAGTATCTTCTTCCTTTTTACCATCATTGTATTTATCTAAATAATCAGTTACATAATCTTTAGTATCAAAATCGGTTGGATAAATATATATGGCCATTGGAAGGACATCAGCGCCTAAATAACCAAGCATTATATCTTTAGTATTCGTACTTGTTTCTCTATTATCAAATGGTTGCATAGTTAAAACATTATAATCTTGTTTTTCCTGCTCTTTAACAATTTCTGATTCTTTATTTTTTTCGATAACTAAATCAGCAAGTGAACTAGTGTAAGCTAAAGCACTATTATTAGTAAGAATTTCTTTATCTTCTTTACCACGAATAATAGCTGTCACTTTAATTGGAATACTATTTTTACTATTATATAAAGATTCATAATCAGTTTTTGGAATAAATGATTTACCTATTTTTTGGTAATAGTCATCATTTAAAACTAATTTGATTTCTTTATTCATAATATCTTTAAAACTAATTTTATCGGTTTCTGTAATGCCTAATTGTTTTAAAATGGCACTTGAAATTTGATTACGGCTATTTACCTGTAAAATTAATCCTGGAACATCATTATCAAGTGATCCTGCTAAAACATCATAAGTATTATCAATTACACCAGGCTCATTTTCATTTGGATTTTCTGGCAGTAAAGTCCATAATTGTACGCCCGTTTCACTCATAATACTAGTATCCATTTCAACTAGGCTATACTCACCATTTTCTTCTTTTATCATATTCATCGAAGTCCCTTTTTGATATGAAAAACCAGCAACTTTGGTTTTATCAATTTTGCCCAGATAATCAATAAAATCCTGACTAATTTTATTACTATGAACCATAGTTTCCATCATATCTGATTGAACATAAACTTCTTTTTTGCTTGGGTATTTTTTAAGGGAAACATCGTTAAATTTATTTATCGCCTCTTCATCCATTTCCATTGACTGATTAGCAATTATCACAGGAGATTGAGCAAGCGAATTTTGTTCAAATTCTTCTACTTCCATATTAAATCCATTTGAAAGTGATAAAATTAAAGCAATACCAATAATACCAATACTAGAAGCAAAGGCTGTTAAGGCCGTTCTTCCTTTTTTAGTTTTAATATTATTAAATGATAAATTTAATGCCGTAAGAAAGCTCATTGCTGTTTTTTTAATTGAAAATCCTTTTAACTCTTTTTCTCTTTTAGATAAAGGATTAGAATCACTTACAATTTCGCCATCTTTCATTTCAACTATTCTACTAGCATAAGTACTGGCAAGCTCAGGATTATGAGTTACCATAATAACCAACTTCTCTTTAGCAATTTCCGCAATTAAATTCATAATTTGGGTACTTGTTTTTGAATCTAAAGCTCCAGTTGGCTCATCGGCCAAAATAATATCTGGGTCGTTCGAAAGAGCTCTAGCAATAGCAACTCTTTGCATTTGACCACCTGATAGTTGATTTGGCTTTTTATGGCTATGCTCTTTTAAACCAACTTTTTTAAGTAACTCCATTGCTTTCTTTTTTCTTTTTTTGGCTGATATTCCACTTAGCGTCATTCCCATTTCAACATTTTCTAAAATGGTAATATGTGGGATTAAATTATAGCTTTGAAATATAAAACCAACAGAATTATTACGATAAGCATCCCATTCACTAGCTTTAAAACGTTTAGTTGATTTACCATTTATGATTAAATCGCCACCATCATAATTATCAAGGCCACCAATTACGTTAAGCAAAGTTGTTTTACCACTTCCTGAAGGACCTAAAACTGCGACAAATTCATTTTCTCTAAATTCTAAGTTTATATCCTTTAAAGCGTGCTGGATAAAAGAACCGGTTTTATAACTCTTTTTAATTTTTTCCAGTTTAAGCATTTTATCACCATCCTATTTTAATTATATTAATTTTTTATTAGAAAAGAAAGAGAATCATTAAGCAATTTGTCTACTATATGATTCTCGAATTATTGTTTCTGGAACATTTTCCATTTTTGTTTTAATAGCTGAGCTAGAAATCATTATTACATCAGTATCATTACTCGGATTCATATATAAAATATCATTATTTTCTTTAATTAAGTCTTTTTGCTTTGATGTAATGCATTTTATAATTGGATAATCTTTTTCATAAATATTCATTATATTTTTAATATTTTCATATGTATCATAATCCATACATAAAACTGGTGCATAATTTCCCTCTTTAAGAATATCACACATTTTGTATGCCGCATTTATAGAATCTTGAATAGTTTCTTTTTTCTTTAAATGGCTATTAATAAAATCATTGTTAACTTCATAGATTACAAAATCAGTAACATTGACATCATTAAGTAATCTTAATATTTTTCCGCCTTCTTTAATAGCTTGATCTATATTATTAGCTTTTCCACTAATAAATGATCCAATATTAATGCCAGGAATTATTTCTTTTAATATTTCAATGTTATCTCTAAATAATCCATCACCGTGTTTAACACTGGTACAAGATGCAATGACTAAAGATTGATTACGATATAAATCACAATCTTCTTTATCAATAAGAACGTTGTCTGGTATTTTATGTATTTTAGTGTGATTATTTACTACAGGCTCTTCATTTTTTTGCAAATTCATTCTCACCGTATTTACGGTATTATCATTAGTTACTTCTGGAACTCTATGAGCCGCTTTTACTGTTATATTTGGCGCTGGTTCAACATTTTTAGCTGCCATATGCGCACGCATCTTGGCTAATAACTCATCGGGATTATCAATTTTCACCGTAGTATGATTAACCGCAATTGGAGCTGTATAAACCTTTGTTTTTTGTTCTCTTTCTTTAACAGTATTATAAATTGAAATAATCTTTTCTAATGATTCAGCATACTCAACAGAATTATAGTCATATGGTATATGAATTACAAAACTTCCAACTTTGACTTCATTTGCTCCATTTTGAGAAATATAACCTTCTCTTCTTCCAATACTATAAATACGATTAACTTTTAATTGCAATGTATCTAAACAGCTTTCATAAACATCAAGCCAAGCTCTCTTCCACTCATTTTTATTAAGCGCAGTTAATTTAGGAATATTAATGTATTTATCACCCATCTCAGTATTTATAATCACATTGCGGCCTTCACTATGCACAATATCATTAGGAGATTTTAGGTGTTCACTAATCCATTTTCTAATTGAATCAAAATCAACATTTATTAAATTATCGGACATTCCATTTTCCATTAAAACCACCCGCCATTGCATTCTAGTTTCATTATACAGTTATTTGACAGGTAAATCAACATTTACAGACAAAAAATATGAAATTTCTTGTTTTTTTAGGACATAAAAACAAAGCACTAAGCTTTGTTTTTCTTTTCACCTTTGACTTCTTTAACAATACCAAGAACCGTATTAAGTTTTTCTTCAAATACTTTAATTTTTTCAGCTTGATCGCTAACTTCTTTTTCAAGATCTTTAATGTTTTTGTCTTTAGTTTCAATAGTTTCTTTAAGACCTGTATTTTCAGAAATTAAATCTTCAATATGACTAGCTTGTTCTTTGATATTATCAGTTAAAGATTTATTTAATTTTTGAGTTTGAACTTTTTCAACTCTATCAACTTCAATTTGTTCTTTAGCTTTTATTGTTTGATCAGTTAGTTCTTCAGTTGTATGAACATATTCTTTTGATAATTTATCAATAGTTCTAGTAAACTCTTTACTTAAAGATATAATCTTTTTATTTAAACGTTTGTTTTCAGCAGTAATTTTGCCATATTGAGTTGTACGTTTATTATTAAAGTCTTTTTCAGATAAATAGCTTTTTACCATTATTAATTTATCAAGTTCTTCTGGCTTAATTGCCTCTTTATTATAATGTTGTTGAGCAAAAGCAAACGTATAATCATTATAATCGATAAATAATGTTAAATTTTTAAGATCTCTAACTTTAGATTCTTCTGGTAATTTAGGCTCAACATCTAATTCTTTATAAATACTATTTAATTTTTCCTCGGAATCCATTGGCTCTGGAACTGTAATTTCAGGGAATTCATTATTAACTTCCTCGTGAATATCTTTTTCAAGCTTGTCTTTAGCCACCACTTCATCGTCAGCTGGTGCCTCGTTTTCTTCAGTACTAATAGTATTATCTGCAGTATTATCTACAGGCTCTTCAGTTTCTGGAATTACAATTGGTTCAATTACTGTTGGCTCCTCATAAATTGGTTCAAATTGAGTTTCTTCATCATAAATTGGAGTAACAGGCTCTGGCTCAGTTACTTCTTTAACTTCAGGAACTTCTGGAGAAACCTCAGGAATCTCGGTAACTTCAGGAACTGTTGTTTCAGGCTCAGTAGCCGTAACTGGTTCTACAATTTCTGGTTCAATTGTAGGTTCTGAAACGGGACTAATATTTTCCTCGTTTTCTTCGCCATCATATTTATGTAAGCCATTCCAAATAGCTTCAATATCATCATTAGATAATTTAGACTCTTCTACTACTGGTACTTCATTATCAGTAGGTACGAATGATTCATCACTCTTATATTCACCTACTAATCCATTTTCAGTTTGAGCAGACTCGATTGAATTATTGTCAGGGAAATCTTTAATAATCGTTCCTTGGGAACTTGCTGATTGTTGTTTCATAGATAAACTACGCTTTCTACTTTCTAAGGTATCATTTGTCGTTAGAAGTCTATCAACTTCTTTTTGTAAAATTTTAATTCTTCTAGCGGCTTCTCTTGATTCACGGCCACTATTAACGTCACTTTGTAAAGAAGCAATTTCTTGATTTTTATCATTAATTTCTTTTAAATTGTCTTCTATTTCCTTAGAATAATTATCAATTCTAACTTTTCTTTGGTTATAAACATTTAAATCGTTACGCATTTCATTGTTAATTTTAACAGCTTTACTGCTACTATAAGAAATATTCATTATTCTTGTTCGTTCCTTATAATTTCACGCATAACTTCTTTAACTGTTTCCCAATCACTATCAGGCATTGTTTCTAATTTATAACCATTCTCAGTTTCGTTAAGTATTGAAGCGTGGATAGTTTCCATAGATTTATCATCCACCTCACCAAAAGTATATAGGACATAATCCTTTCCTGTTTTTTCCAAACTAAAATACAATAATACCTCAGCTTCGATTTCTTCCCCTTTTTCGTTAAGCACTTTAATCTTATTATTCAATTTTCAGCCCTCCTATTCTAAAAGACATTATAGCACATTTGTAAAGTTGTGACAATATATTTAAACAAAATTTTCAAAAAAAGATAAAATGTTTTAAAATCACAAACTTATTTATTATATTTTTCTAGCTCTAATAATTTTATTTTTTTATCTATTCCGCCAGCATAACCTGTTAATTTATTATGTTTGCCTATTACTCTATGGCAAGGAATTATAATAGAGATGGGGTTATGACCTATCGCACTGCCAACAGCTCTTGCTGAGGTTTTATCACCGTACTGCTTTTCATATTTTTTGACAATTTCTCCATAAGTGATTACTTTGCCATAAGGAATTTCTCTTAATATATTCCATATTTTTACTCTAAAATCACTTCCAATTAATTTAATTTTTAAATTTATTTTAGGATTTTTACCAGCGAAATATTCTTCTAACCATTTCTTGGTTTTGAAAAAAATTGGTAAATCTTTAATGACAATTTCTTCTTTTAAAGTACTTCCATAGTATTTTTGCCCATCAAACCAAAGCCCTATTAAGTTTTCACCATCACTACCAAGGGTAATTTTCATTTTTTTGATTTTGCATATATATACCATCTATTTCACCATCATTATTATACCACGTTTTATATTGTAATAAATGATTTTTTATTTTTTTAAGCTGGTTTATACTTTCGTTTTGCGTTCTAATTATATTATTAGCAAGTATACGAAGATCAGGATTAATATTATAATTAAGAACATTTTGGCATATTAAAATAGCACCTTTATGATGTGGTAACATTTCACTTATAAAATCTAAATTAATATCCATACTTTTTAAGCTGCTATCCATTTCATAAATCATATTTCCAGTAATATTTAAATAATTTCGCATATAATCGTTTACTTCTTCAGGATAATTTAAATATTTTTTACTCATTTTCATAATTTTTTTCATTTGCCTTATATTATGTTCTTCAGTATTAATGATATTTTGGGCTACTTCAATTAATGGATAATAGTCAGTATATTTAAGTAAATTTTCGCACATCTCAGTTGCTGCTTTATGATGCGATATCATACATTTAATAAAATCTAAAGTAATATTATTAGTCATTTTTCCTAAATACATTTTATTTTGCATATTATATAAAATTTGCTGAAATTCAGATAAATAATTTTTTACTTCTTCAGAATCAAAATACATATACGTCTCCCCTTTTTATTATATTATAGGTTTTTATAATAAAATGGTGACAAAAGAAAAGTCTAGCAAAAGCTAGGCTTAGTCTATTTCAATTAATTCGTATTCTTTATTACCAATACCTAAATCATAGGCGGCATCAATAATATGGGTTCCTTTTCTAGAATTAATTCTTTCAAGTAAATGTTCTTTTCCTTCATCGTTAGAATTTTTAACTAAATCGATACAAGCGGCATCGATAGCTACTGGATCTAATGATGCTAGAACACCAATATCTTTCATACAAGGATCTTCAGCAACATTACAGCAATCACAATCAACTGACATATTAGCCATCACATTAATATAAGCAATATTATCACCAAAATAATTTACTACTGAGCTTGCTGCATCGGCCATAGATTCTAAAAATTTTTCTTGATCTTGATGAAACATATCTTCAAAAGTTCCATTTTCATTACCTACGCAATGAATAAAGCTTTTACCGTGTGAAGAAGCTACACCAATAGATAATTGTTTTAAAGCTCCTCCATAGCCACCCATTGGATGACCTTTAAAGTGTGAAAGCACTAACATTGAATCATAATTATCGATGTTTTTACCAACATAATTTTTCTTGATGACTTTACCATTTGGTATTTCTAATACTTTATCAGGCCCTTCAGCATCTAAAATATCGACATTGAAAATTTTACTCCAACCGTGATCAGCCATTAATTTAGTATGTTTTTCAGTTGTGTTTCTTGCGCCTTCATAGGCCGTGTTACATTCAGTAACTGTTCCATTTACATATTCAATTATTGGTTTCATAAATTCTGGACGAAGGTAATTTTGATTTCCCTCTTCACCTGAATGAACTTTAACCGCTACTTTTCCAGGTAGCTTTTTATTTAATGCTTTAAATATTTTAACGACTCCTTCTTCCGTTAAATCTTTTGTAAAATATACTTTTGATTTTTCCATTTATATCATCTCCTCGTTATTTAATATACACTATTAAGTATACTTTAAGTCAAGTAAATTATTCAGTTTTCTTAAAAAAATTATTAAAGATGTTTTCTTCATCTTTTAATATTTTTTTAGTAAGTTTTGCTTTTGAACTATCTTGTTTTTCGGAAATACCAGTAATTAATTTAACCGCTTCACCATCCTTTATATATATAAAGTTTGGCGCCATTATTCTCTTTTCACCGGTACTAACGGCATTTCCTTTATCATCAGTTAAAGTATAATCAGCTAAAACATTATCTAAATATTTTAATAATGTCTTATATTCTTTAGCGCCTTCAAATACTAATTCTGGCTTACCTTCATCATTTAATTTATAAGTATCTCTTAAGATTTCTTTATGATCACCTTCCCAAATATCAATATAATAAATCTCTTCTATTTTATTTTGATTAGCTACTTCAGCTGCCTTTTCTATCACACTTCGGCACCAAGGACAATATGAGGAACCAAAGTATATATAAAATGTATCTTCATCTTCGATCATATCTATTATTTCGCTAGGTGTACTATAAACAAAAGGATTATCTTTAGAAATGCTTAGCTTACGGTAATTACCTGCACTGTCTTTTTCATTATTAAGACTTTCATATTCTTTTTTAAATTTTAAAGCATCATCGGACTGCGCTAAAGCACAACCTGTTAAACATAAAGTTAGTAAAACTACAAGTATTAATTTTTTCATTACTACGCCTCCATTATATACTACCTATAACTAATACAATTATAACATCTATATTAAAAAAAATCACTAGTTTCAGTATTTTTTATTCTTAATATTCCTATAATTAATATTTATATCATATTATATAACTAAAAAATATATTTTGTGGTATAATGAGATTATAGGAGGATTAAAATGAAAGAAAATATTAAATATGGGGTTTTAATAGTAGCTTTACTTTTAATTATTGTTCTACTAGTAATAGGTATCGTAAAAGACGATAAAGATAGCAGCGTCCCTACTAGTAATATTTCTAGTGATAATGTTACTAATGATAATACGGCCAAAGATGAAAAAGTACCTATCGATGATAACGAAAACTATATTGGATCTAACAAAGCTTTATCTATTGCGTTAGAAAAATTAAATATAAAAGAAAGCGATATCCACGACATTGATGTTGAATTAGACTACAAATATAGCAAAGATGTTTATGAAGTAAACTTCAATTATAATAAAGAAGAATATGAATTTTATATCGATGCCGAAAGTGGAAAAATAATTCATTCTTTTAAAGAAAGAGACTAAAAAAGCTGTTTTTAAACAGTTTTTTATTTTATTATTTTATTTTTATTATCATATTTTTCTATAGCCTTAATAATTTCATCTTTTTTGGAAATATCAAAATAGAAATAACAAGGTGTATCAGTAAGAATGGTGACAGAATATTTACCAATAACTACAGCTGTAATTAAATCCCATTTAAATGAATATTTGATGCCATAACAAGTTTCTCCACTAATTCCCGTTTTATTCATTAAAACTTTATTGGTCTGCCATTTTAATCTATATGTATAAAGTGATAAAATTAAAAATATGCTTATTATGAAATATACTGTAGCTATTAGAATAAGTAAAAGTGAAAAAATATAAAAGCAGATGCTTAAATAACTTATACCAGCTAAAAGAATAGCTAAAACAATTAATAAAATAAAGGTTAATAATTTCATTTGTAAATATGAAATACATTTTGGATTTCGGTTTTTTAAAACCGTTTTTTTATTCATTGCTATACCTCTAGCCTCATCAAAACAAGCGCAGTAACTATGTGATAATTCAGAACTTATTTTCATAAACATCCTCCCCTATTATTTTTATTATACTACAAATGTTAATTTAATGTAATAGTAATTAGCTAGTTAACGCTATACTAAAAAGCAGATTAGTTTTGTAATCTGCTTAATAAATCAGTTTTTTTAATTATTATAAAGACTACAAGCCCAATAATGGCTAAACTTATAATCGTAATTATGATTACATTCATAAATATATTAGGCTCTTTATATATTCCTTTATTTTGTTTGATACAATCTTTTAAATCATCATTACTACGGATTTTAGTGATGACATCACAGTATTTATCCTCAGCTTCATATGATTCTATTGCTGTTAATAGATTAGATTTTGTTTTATCATTTATATTTACAAAGTAATTAGAACCAATAACGGTTAATGGCAATGATGAAGTTTTTATTTTTAAAGCCTTTTTTATCTCATTTAATAATTTTTTATCTTCTGTCACATCAATATACTCAATAATCATACGAGAATCATCTCTAGCTACTTCATCAATCCATTTTTTTGATTTTTCGCCGGTTTTACAATCCTCTTCATAAAAATAGTAAACATTTATATCGTTATACATTGATGAATTATTAATAGCCGCTTTAATGTTTACTGGAAAACATAAAAACAGTAGAAATAGAATTACAAATATTAACTTTTTCATTTGTATCACCTTTTTAATTCGCAATTACGTTTTAATTATAAATTATTTTGCCCAAAATGTCACGTTTTATTACTGTAAATATGAATAATATGCGTTTATTTTAGCATCATTTTCGTCATTTAATTCAGAAGAATCATACTTTAATATTTTTGCTTGTAAATCTTTTGGGAATATTTTTTTAATTGAACTAGCATAATAACTGCCATCTTCAGGAATCGTATATCCAATGACTTCATTATTTTTAAAAGTAAACTTATATGGCATCGCACTACCAGAAGAATTATATATTTGATTATTTTGAATATAATATGCCTCTAGCAAAATCCACATATATGCATACTTATATTCACCATCAGTACTTATTCCAAAAGTTTTATATGAGGCAAACTGCTTATATCCTTCTCTATCAAATTCTACATCATCATTATTTTGTATTAAATAATTAATTGCTTTCTCATACAAAAAATCATAATCTGTTATATAAGACTCATTTTTCCTATTTAAATTTAAAATACCTATGGTAATTACAATTATTATAAGTACAGCTATTAATACGATAGATATAAATTTATTTTTCATCTTTCTCACTTCCTAAAACTGCAATTCAATTCGTGATCATTTATTACTCCAATAGCTTCTAGATATGAATAAATTATTTTACTTCCAACAAATGTCATTCCCCTTTTTTTTAGATCAGATGATATAGTATCTGATAAAGGAGATGTTGTTTTTATTTTATCATCTTTATTTTTGATAACTTTATTATTAGTAAAATGCCAAATATAATTTGAAAATGTTTTATATTCTTCTTTTATTTTTATAAATACTTTGGCGTTTTTAATGGTCGCTTTTATTTTTAAACTATTTCTAATAATGCCCGGGTTATTCTTAAGTTCATCTATTTTTTTATCATCATATTTACTTATTTTTAAGTAATCAAAATTATCAAAAGCTTTCCTAAAATTTTCTCTTTTGTTCAAAATACATTCCCAGGATAAACCTGCCTGAAACAATTCTAAAATTAGCATTTCAAATAGCTGTCTATCATCATAACTTGGTACTCCCCACTCTTCATCGTGATATTTTATATATTTATTGTTTTTTAAATTTACCCAAGCACATCTTTTCATAGCTTTCTCCTTATAAAAATATTATACAAGAAAAAAGATAAGCTGGCAACGCTTATCTAATAACAACAGTATTTAAAAGTTCATTTATATATTCATCAGTAAAATAATCATAAACGAAAGTGAAAAAATATAAACTATCATTTCGCATTATATAAGCTTGCCTTATATTATCGAATGTAAACATATAGCCTTTATAATCACCGTTAATTAAATTAATACTTTCCCCTATTGGCAAATTTTGGTAAATATAATAAATTATACCTTGTTGTTTTATATCTTTTAAACTAGAAAATAAGTTAATTTTAGTATTTTTGTATTTAGCCATATAATTAAATAAGTCAATATCGGTTTTTATTTTATTTTTATTCATAAATTTTTCCATATCATCTTTTAAAAGTTTATTCCCAAATTCTTTTAAATTTGTTTCATTAAGTAGCCTATGGATATAAGTATCAGTCTTTCCCATCCAAAATGCGGCTTTTACATTTTTATCAGAATCTCCATCTTTCAGTTTATAAATAACGGTTGTTGATATATCACTAGAAGATAAATCTGGAGTAAAATCCTTAAAATCATTTTTTATTTTTACTGAATCAAAATCGAGATATTCTTCTTCTTTTAATTTTTGACTTTTTATTGTTATTGAATCGTCTTTAATATCCATAAAATTTTTAAGTTTAGTAAATTCCTTATCTTCTATATTAAATGCATTATACTTAATGATATAAAAGCCTTTATATCCAAAATATAAACCGATTAATATTAAAATTATCAAAATAATTAACACGACTTTATATTTTTTATGCTTTTTTAATTTACTATCTAAAGCTTTTATCATTTTTTTATCTTCTTTAAGTAAAATATCTAGTGATATATTAAATTTATCACTTATTTTTGTAAGTGTTTCTATATCAGGATAACTTTTTGAATTTTCCCAACTTGAAACTGTTTGTCTAGTGACATTAAATATTTTAGCAAATTCCTCCTGTGACATATTATTGTCTTTTCTTATTTTACTAATTTTATTTCCTAAATTCATATACTTTCCTCCTATGATTTCATTTTAATATAGGATATTAAAAAAGTCTAGCAAAGAATATTTGCATAGACATTTTTTGATATGATAAATAGCTATAAATTTTTATATTTATCTTCATTAATTTGTTTTAATGTTTTTCCATCAGCATTTTTCCAACTTTGTGGTCCACTTACTCTATAGCCAGATACAATACATCCAGCATTTGAAGAACTATTAAAAACATAGTTTTCAGTAAATGTATAGTTTTGATCTATTATTTTCTGCCCTATTAATCGATTTCTTAACGCAATATGACTATTATGTAATGACTTAGCTTCTTTTTTATTTATTGTTGAGCCCTTTAAAACCATAAATCCATCGTTAGTTATAATTCCTTTTGCCTTAAATGTCTTTGTCGCAAAATATAAAAGATTTTCCTTTTTTATTTTCTGTTTAAATGAATTAATAAAAATCTTATATCCTAAAGCATTTGTTAACATTTTAATATTATCTATTACTTCAGTCATTTCAGCTTCATCTGTCATAGACAAGGTTGATTTTGTAGAAACATTTTCATTATCAACATCATATCGCGCACTTTTAACAGCACTATTATATAATTGATGTTCCATATATTTCACGTGGGCTTTATTTAATGAATTATCTGTTCTTGTAAAGGCAATACATTCTTGCCAAAAATCTTTGGAATCAGACAAATGTCTTATCAATCGCCTATATAGGTTTTCGGCTTCACCTATGTATATACTAGGAATTTCATCTTTATCACCAATTAAAAAATATACGCCGGTATTCTCTATAAAGCTTAATTTATCTTTAGTACTATTTTTTAACATCGCTCTAGGTATTTTATATGCAATTCCGTTCCAATTTGTTAGTTCACAAATAATTCTTTCATTTGGATCTCCATCATACAAAAAAAGTTTGATAGTTTTTTGATACATAAAATACCTCCTCGTAAATATAATATAACACTTTTTATAATCTTAAAATAAATTGTCACAAAAGTCAATCAAGTATGATATTTTATTTCAAAATTATATAAAACTACTAGTAAAATCAAAAACGCTATTTTTGGTAAATTTCATCTCTTTATTTTTGATTATTTTAATGCCTAAAATCATATTTTTCTTTATTTAGATTTACTACTTATTTATTCCTTTAATTTCTGGATTTTTCTAATAATAAATAATAAATTATTAACTAATACTTTTAATCGTTGTTTTTTATAGTTAATTGTTCAAAACGTTGGTCTATTATTTTATATCCTAATTTACCATAAGTTTTTTTTCGCTTTTCAAACATATTTCTAGTTTGTCTAAAATTCTTATCAACATAGTCATAGATGATTATTTCTTTTTCATATCTTACCTCATTACATCAAAAAAAGGGCAAAAAATACCAGTGTTACTACATATTGGTATAATTGAGCTTTTTATTTTTTCCCTTTATTCTTTATTTAATAACCAATCAACTATATTGATTTTTGTTATTCCATCATAATCAGTTTCCATATCCATATCA
>CANQNL010000013.1 GCA_947625215.1 uncultured Bacilli bacterium
GAATTTCTTCTTTTGATAAATAATTTTTAGCAATAATAACATCTGATTCCATTATTTTTCCATTAGGAGAATTTTTCTATGATGTTAAGCCCATATGTTCTTTTCTCGCATCAACTCTATCATATATTATTTCAGCAGCAGTTTGTTTTGAAACAGCGTAGTGCATTTTATTCTGAACTTTCTTAAAAAATCAATAGAAATAGGAGATTTAGGATCATAGTCAATACTTGTTGCATACAAGTCTGTTACTTTTTGATAAAATCTTCTTTCAGATAATCTTATTTCTCTTATTTCTTCGAGTAACTTTTCAAAATAATCTTTATCAAGAAATGATCCGTTTTTCATTCTTTCTTTATCTAATACATAACCTTGAATTGTAAAAGTTTTTAAGACATTAGTAGCCCATCTTCTAAATTGGGTAGCTCTAATTGAATTTACTCTGTATCCTACAGAAATAATTGCATCTAAATTATAAAATTCTGTTTGATATTTTTTTCCATCTTCAGCAGTATGTTCCATTTTGGAACATACTGCATTTTTATCCAATTCATTTTCTTTAAAAATATTATTTAAATGTTTTGTAATAGCTGGTCTTTGAACATCAAAAAGTTCTGCCATAACTTTTTGGGTCATCCAAAGAGTTTCATTTTCATATCTTACTTGAATACCTTTGTCTTTTTCTTGTACTTTAAAAGTAATAAACTCTTCAGCACTACTTCTTATCATTAGATCTTTTGCCAACTTTATCATCTCCTTTGTCTAAAATATTAGTTTTCCATAAGTCATAATTACTCTTATCATTTTATATTTTTAATCTTTTTTAATAAAAATGGATAAGTCCTTTATAACTTTAAATTTTATATTCTACATACCTTAATTACTACTTAAATTATAACAAAAAGTAGTCTTTTTGACTACTTATTAATAAAACCAAGTTTATCAAGTGGGAAAATACTTAAATTAGTAGAACCTTGAATCATTTTTTTATCAATTAAACCAATTATTCTACTATCCGTTGAATTATTACGATTATCCCCCATAACAAAATATTTATCTTTAGGAATAACTTTATAATCAATATCTTCCAATTTAAAATCTAATGTTTCTGAATTTTTAGCAAAGTTTTCTTCCACTTTTTTACCATTGATATATAAAGTATCATTTAAATATTCTACCGTTTCTCCAGGAAGACCAATTATACGTTTAATAAGTCTAGCGTTTCTATGATGAAATACAACCACATCAAATCGCTTATAAGTATGATCATATTTTTTCAACAAAAGAAGTTGTTTATCCTGTAAAGTTGGATACATTGATGAGCCATCTACTTGAACTGGCGTTACTAAAAAAGTTCTAATAAGTACTACGACAATGATTATTATAATATATGGTAGCAACTCTTTAAACCAATTTTTTTTAGGTTTTTCTGCTTTTTTTACATCCAATACTTCTACTTGTTCCATCTTTTACCCCTCCTTAAGAAAAATAAGGCCTTGGCCTTACTACATTTTTTCTTTAATTTTTGGTTGACCTTTAAGGGTTCGTAAATAATTTAATTTAGCTCTTCTTACTTTACCACGTCTAACAACTGTTACACTTTCAATTTTTGGAGAGTTAAATGGGAAAATTCTTTCAACTCCAACGCCTCCAGAAATTTTTCTAACGGTAAAAGTTTTACTAACGCCACCACCTTGGATAGCCATTACAATACCTTCAAAAGCTTGAATTCTTTCTGTTTTACCTTCGATGATTCTAACGTTAACCTTAACTGTATCACCGACTCTAAATTCTGGTAAATCAGTTCTTATTTGACTTTTAGTAATTTTGTCAATAATATTCATATCGTCACGCTCCTTTGTCATATTCTATAATCTTGAGTTCAAATTTTTATAATCTCAGCGGATTACGACATAGAAAATTATACTATATATTTAAAAAATATGCAAGAAAAAGGCATATTTTCCTTTATTTTTTTATTCATTATGGCTTTTATTGATATATTTAAATTTGTATTTTATCAAAATTTTAGAATATATCATATTTATAAATTATCTACCCCTACCAAAAGACATATTAAATTTATTATTATATTCATATAGTCTTAGTTTTAACTCATCTTCAACAAAATTTACTCTTAAAAGTAATTCTTTTATATAAGCCGCATCTAAGAATTTTGAATATTTATTTAATATAATAGATTTATATTTAGCTGCATCTTCGATAATTAAAGCTAAATCATCACCCTCAGCACTATCATCTTCTAATGATTCAATTAAAAACTGAAGATAAGCATTTAATTTTCTTTTTGTCTTTCTTTTTAAAATATTTTCAATTAACTGAGGATTAGTTATAGTAAGATGGCTTACTTCTATACCTTCATATTCTACATTGTTTTTAGGCTTGATTTTAAAACCGCCAATTTGCGTAAAGTCTAAATAAAAAGATACCCTATCATTATTCTCTTTTTCACAAATATAACGTTTCATAAAATCATCTCTTTTCTAATAAATCTGGTCTGCGTTCCTTCGTCCTTTTTAAACTTTCCTCTTTTCGAAATTTTTCGATATTAGCGTGATGACCTGATAATAATACATCAGGTACTTTCATACCTCTAAAATCAACTGGTTTAGTATACACGGGATAATCTAAAAGGTTATCATTGAATGAATCTTTAAGATGAGAATCTTCCTCAATAACACCATCAATTAATCTAACTATGCTGTCGGTTATGACCATACTGGCAAGCTCGCCGCCAGTTAATACATAATCACCAATACTAATTTCCATATCGGCAAGTGTTCTAATACGTTCATCAAAGCCTTCATAATGCCCACATATTATAACTAAATGTTTTTCTTTAGATAAATCATAGGCTATTTTCTGTTTATATGATTTTCCCTGTGGAGTCATTAAAATAACTTTGGAATCTTTAGTTTTAATATCATCGACAGCATCAAAGATAGGTTCTGGCATTAGAACCATACCTTTTCCACCACCAAAACCATAATCATCTACTTTTTTATGTTTATCTTTACTATAATCTCTAATATTATGAATTTTGATTTGAACTAGTCCTTTATCAATGGCTCTTTTAATAATTGACTCACTTAAAAAGCCATCAAACATATTAGGAAATATTGTTAAAATATCAATTTTCATTTATTAACCCCTTAATCAATTTTACTTCTATTTTATCTTTAGTTATATTCTTTATAAATTCATCGACATAAGGAATCATTGTTCCATTATCTAAAACCAATAGTTCCTGATTTACATTTTTATTAATTTCTTTAACATTTCCTAATAATTTATCATCTTCATAAACTGGAAGACCAATTAGATCTTCATTTAATATACCATTAAAATTAAATTCATCTCTATTAATATAAACTTTTTTACCTTTATATTTTAGTGCATCATTGATATCGTTAATGCCATCAAAAGTTACCATATCATAATTTTTATGAGTTCGGTAAGTATTAATAGTAAGCTCATCCTTACCAATATATAAGTGACTGCCTTTTTTAAATATATCTTTTTTAAATTTAAAATCAGAAAGAATTCTAACTTCACCTTTAATTCCGTGAGTATTTACAAGCTTACCCAAATATAACATTTTAGTCACCTACTTATCTAATTCATATAAAATAATGCTGGTAGCAACAGCAACATTTAAGCTTTCACATTTTTTGTTCATTTTAATATATATGTATTCATCGCACATATTAAGAAGGTCTTCCTTTACCCCTTTTCCTTCATTTCCCATTATTATAGCAAACTTTTGCTTTTTTTCAAGATTTTTTAGTTCATTTCCATAAGTTACTTTTGTTCCTAAAATCTGATAACTATTTTCTTTTAATATTTGAATGTATTTTTTTAAATTACCAGTTATTATATTAGTATAAAAAATCATTCCCTGACTTGCTCTTAAGACTTTTGAACTATATGCATCAGCGCATTTTTCACTTAAAATAATAGTATCAATATTAAAAGCTACTGAACTTCTAATAATTGTGCCTAAATTTCCAGGATCCTGAATTTCATCTAAAATTAATATTTTACCATCCAACTTTTCTTCTTTTTTAGCGCATACGCCTATCATATTAGAAGGATTATCTAAACTTGAAAGATATTTTTTAACACTTTCAGTCATATAATTTATTTCGGCATCAATATCTAAACTTTCATTTTCTAAAATAATAGCCTCTTTTAAATACCCACTATTATATGCTTCTATTATTAAATGCCTACCTTCAACTAGGAAAAGTCCCGTTTTATCACGATATTTTTTTTGGTGTAATTTTTTTAAGTTTTTAATTTTGTTATTTTCTGATGAACTATAAAGCATAACTATCACCAATTAAATTGTACCAAAAAAGATAGCTCTAGTCTATAAATAAAGCTATCAATTTTTAATTTTTATAACATTTTTCCTCTTCTAATCTATATCCATCTGGACAAGTGTATGTAGTTATTTCTAATCTTTCAGTAGCATATTAAAAAAGCAGAACCTATCGTCATAAGAAGTAAGAATGTACCTATTATCTTTCTTTCACTCATAATTTATCTCGTATACTATTTCACTATAAGTATGTTATATTTTTTACCAGCTTCCGACAAATAATTTCAGTATTTTTCAAAAAATGATACGCTAAAATTTGAATTTTTTTAAGAAATATTATATAATATCTAACAATCTTTAGGAGGAAATTATGGGTATGTTAAGTAAACAAGATATCGAAATTATAAATAAAGTATTAAATGATAGTGACTATATTAAACATATACATAAACACCAATGCGAAAAAATAAAACGTCAAGATTCTAAATTAAGTGATTCGGTTGTTTTTGATTATCTAAAAAATGTTTCAAAATTTAAGCCTAGAGGATTAAAAGCAGAATATAATGAACTTAAAAAAATAAAGCTTTCATTTTTTAATGATGCCGATGATAAAACAAAGGAATTATATTTAAAATATTTTAATGAAGTAGAACCTTGGTTTTTTGATGAACTTAAAAAGAACGTAAATAAAGCTTTTAATAAAGCGTTAGAAATTTCAAATAAAGCTAAAAGGAACTTTATTTTAAATAATTCACTTTTAGTATTTTCTAAAATTAATGATGAAGACCGATATAAAAATTATGATGATGATTTAATGCAGGAAGGAATAATTGGATTAATTGAAGCTCTTAAACGATTTGATTTATCAACTAATAACCGCTTTTCTACATATGCGATGATTTGGATTAATAAATATATGAATCAGTACAAAAAAGATCACAATTCTATTTTATCTATTTCATATCATTGTAAAAATTATATTGTTCAAATATATAATTTGGAAACGAAATATTTAAATGAATTTCACCGCAAACCAACTGATGAGGAAATAATGAAAGAATTAGGAATTAGTAAAAAAAATCTTACTTACTGCAAAATGGCTAGTGCGAAAATTGTTAGTAATGAAAGTATAATTTTAGAAAACAACAATAAAAACTTTACAGTTGGCGAAACCATTGTAGATAAAAACAATGATATAGAATTATATAATGAAGAAGTTATTATAAATCTATTATATGAAGCAATTGAAAATGGTACTTTAACAGATACTGAAAAATATATTATATATTCAAGATATGGTTTTTATGAAAATAAAAAAACTATATCCAAACTTAGTCAAGAGCTTGATATAAAAGAACACAAAATAAGAAATATCGAAGCTAAAGCCTTAAAAAAATTAAAAGAAATTCTTGAAAGTTTAAAACCCGACATTAACTATGAATTAATTGAGCAAGTTTCAAACAAACAAAAATCTAGATAAATTTCTAGATTTTTTTATGGCGCTGGAAAAGTATAAATAAATCTTCCACCTTCTCTTTTTATCTGAACTTTTTCATCATCGGAAATATTTTTATCTTCTTTAGCATTGTTAATTTGTTTTTCTTCTAAATAACCACCATCTTTAAGTTCAGCAATTGTAATTGTACATCCACTTTCGGTCTTACAAGTTCCATCAAGAGAATATGCATTAGCATCAACATAGTGCCTAGCCGCTCTTTCAATCGCCTCGCTTTGAATATCACTAACATCTGATCGGCTTTGACTTATAATACCAAGAATTACTGGAGTTACTAAAATTGCAATTACTGATAAGATAACGATTACAGCCAGTAATTCGACTAAAGTAAATCCGTTTTTTTTCATATCTATCACCTAGTATAATTATAATTTAATGGCTTATCTAAGTCAAGATTTATATTTCATTATTGTAAATAGTCATTATCATTTCAGCAACTTTTAACCCATCCATTGCTGAAGTTGTAATCCCTCCAGCATAACCGGCACCTTCACCACAAGGATATAAACCTTTAATATTACTCATAAATTGTTCATCCCTAATAATTCTAATTGGTGATGAAGTTCTACTTTCCATAGCCGCTAAAATAGTATCATCTCTATCAAAACCTTTAATTTTTGTGCCAAAATTAGTGATGGCCTCTTTTAATGACTGGCTTATATATTTAGGCAAAATATCATTTAAATTAGCAAATTTAAAGTCTCCTTTAAATAAGGGCCTAACTTCTTTAAAACTAGTTGACACAATATTATCTTTAAAATCTTTAAATAATTGAACCGGTATTTTTCCTTTACCAACATCAAAAGCGTTTTTTTCTAATTCTCTTTGAAATTTAATTCCATCTAACGGATTATAGCCAAAATCGTTAGGACCTACTGTAACAATAATGGCACTATTGGCGTTTTCACTATCTCGGTGATGATAACTCATTCCATTAATAGCTAAATGATTATCTTCTGAAGAAGCATTTATCACATATCCCCCAGGACACATACAAAATGAATAAACTCCTCTACCATTAATATTCGTTGTAAGTTTATAGGAAGCTGTCAAATCACTTATGCCATACTGCGCTTTATTTATCATTTGCTGAGGGTGCTGAAGTCTAATACCAACAGCAAACGGTTTTGCCTCCATTAAAACTTTGCTTTTATAAAGCATTTCAAAGGTATCTCTTGAACTATTACCGATAGCTAAAACTACATTATCACATTCTAATATTTCTTTATTATTTATTTCAATTCCTTTTACTTTATTATTTTCAGTTATTAAATTAGTAAATATAGAATTATACTTAAATGTCCCGCCCATATTTATAATATCATTTCGCATATTTATTATAACTTTACTTAGAATATCAGTTCCAATATGAGGTTTATTTAAATACATAATATCTTCATTAGCCCCATATTTTACAAAAGTTTCAAAGACCTTTTTCATTCTAAAATTTTTATCTTTAACTAAAGTATTTAATTTGCCATCAGAAAAAGTTCCTGCTCCACCTTCACCAAATTGAACATTAGAATTTGGATTTAGCTTTCCTGTTTTCCAAAATTTGTCTACGGTATTTATTCTATCTTCTATTTTCTCTCCGCGTTCGACAACAATTGGCCTAAAGCCATTATAAGCTAATAAATAAGCGGCAAATAAACCAGCTGGGCCAGAGCCGATAATAACTGGTCTATGTTTCATTTTTTCAGTTCCCGTTACTTTAAATTCATATTTTTCTATTGGGGTTTTAAAAATGTCCGCATTATTAGCTATATTTTCATTTTTAACGCTCACATCTAATTCATAAATGTAATATAAGTTTGGTTTTCTTCTAGCATCTAATGATTTTTTATTTATTTTAAAAGATAAAATAGCATTTTTATTTATTTTTAATTTTAAAGATAATTTAGTCATTATTTCATTATAATTATCTTTTTCATATTTTATTTTAATATTTCTTACCCTAATCATTATATTCCTTTCCAGCTATCATACCAGTTATAAAAGCTAATGTGAGATTATAGCCACCACAATCAGCATCTATATCTAAAATTTCACCAGCAAAATATAAGTCTTTAACAATTAATGATTCTAAAGTATTAGGATTAACTTCTGAAAGAAAAATACCGCCACTACAAGTTTGAGCATTATCAAAAGTATTAACTTTATCTATAGTAAGTTTTAAAGCCGTTATATTATTATTTAATGTTTCTTTCGCATTTTCTTTGAGATTATCCCAATATTCGCCTTTATTTATTTTAGATTTATTAAGCAAATAATCAGCTAATTTATAATTAATTAAGCCATCAAATAATTGACTTATATTTCGGCCTTTGACTTTCTTATTTCTTTCATCCATATAGTCTATAAAATTAGCTATGTCTGGCAGAAAATTAATTAAAACTTCTTCTTTTTTATTTTGGCTAAGTCCCCTTGCACATCTACCACTTATATTAAAAACGCATATCCCGCTAATACCATAATCAGTTATTTGTAACTGTCCATATTCTTCTTTTAATGAATGCTCGTTTTCCAAAAGCGTAATTTTAACATCACACCTAATTCCTTTACAAGTTTTTATATTTTCTTTAATAATTAATGAGGTTAATGCCGGAAGCGGTTTTACTAACTTATGCCCTAAAGATAAAGCTAAATTATAACCACTACCATCACTACCAGTTTTAGGATTTGCTTTAGAACCAGCAGCAATAATTACTTTATCAGCTGTAAGTTCATTATTAATAATAAATTTATCTTTTTTTATAATGCTTGTAACTAAATAATCTGTTTTTATATCTACCCCTAATCGCTTACACTCAAATACTAAAGTTTCTCTTACACTTATCGCTTGCTCAGAATTAGGATAATAATAACCATTTTTTATTTTAGGAACGATGCCAATACTATCAAATAATTTAAGTATTTCCTTTAAATTTTTATCATTTATTAGTTTTTCTAAAAACTTATTATCTGATGAATGATAATGATCTAAATTTTGATTTTCATTAAAATAATTACATTTGCCATTACCGGTAATTAGTATTTTTTTGCCCACGCTACTATTTCTTTCTAAAATAGTTACTTTATCACCGCTTTTAGCAGCATATATAGCTGATACTAATCCCGAAGCCCCACCACCTATTATGATAACTGTTTTCATTCTATCACCTCTTTCATTATACTATTATTTAAGAAAAAACACCATATGGTGCTTTTATTCTTTCATTGTAATTGAATTAATTATCTGGTCGTGATAAATTTGACATCTTTGATCTAAGTCATCATCTTTAGTTGAAATTATAAATCTAAACATATAGATTCGGCCGTTATCATCAATGGCATAATTGAAAGTTTTAAGGCCTTCGCTAAAGTAATCATAATAAGCCCAATTGATACCATTAATAAGTCTGGCTGCTGGAGTTGCGGTTTCACTATTAGCTATGGCTTTATCAGCTAAAAATTCATTAGTTGGCTGATCACTTTGATATGGCAAAAATGACAAACTACAGTAATTAGCATCATCGACTTTATAGGTATAACCTATTCCCTCTGAACTATTACTATTGGAAATAAATATTTCAGGAATTGTATATGAAAATCTTTGGTCGATAATTCCTGCTGGTTTATTATTAATTGTATCTTTTATTTTCTCTTCGGTTTTTTTACCAATATTGATTTTTTCAATTTTTTCAACTATATCTTTAAATCCTATTTTTTTAATTTCCTCTGGTGTTATTTTCGTAAATATATATAGCGATAGTAAATATGAGGCAATTGCAAAGACAATTACGATTACAATTACTGAGGCAAAACTAGTGCCACCGATTGATTTACATTGATTAATTAAATTTTCATTACTGGCTTTAGGATTACTACTTTTCAAATTTAAAATTTGATTAGTGGCTTTATTCATATAACGTTTATTAGTAGTAAGACCTAAAAGCAAAGCGATAACAAAATAAATTGCGCCGATTATTATATAATTTAATTCTTGAACTTTCCAAATATAAATGGCTAGAAAACACATTAATAAGTAAATAAAAATTCCACGCATATACAGTTTTCGATACATTAAATAAAATGGTCCAAATAGAAAAGCTGCAAACGAAAATTTTCTCTTTTTAAATTTTTTATATCTTTTGCCAATATATGCTTCATAAAGTTCATCTTCTACAACGTCTTCATTCTGAGTAAACGTGCCTCCTTCATTTGGCTTTGAAGCATTTGCCTTTTCGCTTTCTTGTTTAGCTTCTTCGGCTATTTGCGCTAAACTCTTACCATCTGGAGTAAATTTTGTATATTCTGTTTTTTCACTTGGATGATAGTGTGATGGAACATATGACCCTTCTACTTTAGGAAGTGGTTTTTGTTCTGGAACTTTTATTGGGGCTGGTCCAGGATTTGTTTCTGGGGTTCCTGAAGCCGGAGCTGAAGCTTGCGCTTCAGCTGGCCGCGTTTCTTTAGGTTCTTCTTCTCTAAGAATATCAGTTCCAAATATATTGGAAACTGGTGGATTTCCATTTTCATTATTATTCTCTTTATTATCCATTTTTATGCCTCTTTCTACTATATATTAATTATAGTTTTCATTTTTTATAAAGTCAAGAAAAATACTTTTGCTTTTTGTAAAGTGATTATTAGTTTTTTTAATTTGATTAAATTTACATTTTTGCTATTTTCTTGTATAATTAAATTATGAAAAAAATATTAATCGGATGTATCAAAATTTATCAGGCTATTCCTGGACCTTGGCATAATTCGTGCAGGCATATTCCAACGTGCTCAGAATATGCTATTGAAGCTATCAATACTTATGGAAGTTTTAAGGGTACAAAATTAGCTATTAAAAGAATTTTAAAATGTAATCCGTGGGGCACTTATGGTTATGATCCGGTTATTAAGGAGGATAAAAATGGCAAAAAAAATAATTAGTATTTTATGCAGCTTTGTTATTATCATTATTTTATCAGGATGTGATATTAAACGTGACAGTATGGAGAATATTGAAATATATACAACTAACTACCCTATTGAATTTATAACTGAACGTTTATATGGTGAACACAGTAACATTCATAGTATCTATCCTAATGGAATTGATATAAGCGATTATAAGCTCACCAAAAAACAAATTAAAGATTATAGTAACAATGGTGATTTATATATATTTAATGGTTTAAGTAGTGAAAAAGAATACGTTACTAAAATGCGTAAACAAAATAAAAATTTAAAAATAATTGATACAACTTTATCAATGGAATATACAAATGGAATAGAAGAATTATGGCTTGACCCATCTAACTTGTTGATGATGGCTCAAAATGTTAAAACTGGTTTTGAAGAATATATTAATAACTATTATTTAAATAATGATATTAATTCTAATTATGAAAAGCTTAAAGTTGAAGCCTCTAATTTAGATGCAAAAATTAAACAAACAGTAGCAAATTCAAATATTAAAACGATTATTGCCTCTGATGATTTATTTAAATTTTTAGAAAAATATGGTCTTACAGTATATTCATTAGATAAAGATAGTGTGACTAATAAAACTATTGAAGATGTTAAAAAATTATTTAATAATGATTCAGTAGATTATATATTTACTAAAGAAAATGTTGATATAAGTGAAAATGTTCAAGATATTATAAATGAAACTGGAGCAAAAACACTTTCTTGGCATACTTTATCAAACATTTCAGAAAAAGATAAAACAGCTAATAAAAATTATTTTGATTTAATGAATGAAAATATTGAACAACTTAAAAATGAGCTATATAATTAGTTCATTTTTTTATAGCATTTAATATACTTAACTAGGAGGTATGTGATGAATATTAAAAATTTCTTGATTTCTATTTTAATTCCACTTTTAGTAGGCGCAGTTATTGGCTTTATTACGATGCCATTTATGGATTATAAGACTTTAGAACTTCCAAGTCTTGCACCACCAGCAATTTTCTTCCCAATTATATGGACTATTTTATATTTTCTAATGGGAGTATCGGCTTATTTAGTTTCTAAAGAAACTGAAGTTCCATCTATTTATTATATACAACTTGGAGTAAACGCCTTATGGCCTATTGCATTCTTTGTTTTAAAATTAAGATTATTCTCATTTATTTGGATTATTTTATTAGCTATTTTAATCATTGTTATGATATTACAGTTTTATAAAATTTCAAAACCTGCTGCCTACTTACAAATTCCTTATTTAATTTGGGTTATATTTGCGAGCTATTTAAATCTCGGAATATATTTACTTAATTAAAAAAAGATATTGATGTAAAAAGCCAAATTGTTATTTGGCTTTTTGGCATACAAAGTATAATAGTTGAAGTTCTTATCTTAAATTTAAACTATCTTTTAAAACATTCAAATTAATGCTATTTTTTATCCTAATTTCCTATTAAATTAATTTGATTCATTATCCAATTTAATTCTTTGAATATCTACGACTTTTTTATCTTCATATACTATTTTATAAATATCAGGTGCAGTTAGATTGCCGTCTAGTATTTGCTTACCATTAAAAGTTATTGTAAATTTTTCGCCATTATAAGTTTCATCAGCAACACTACCTAAATATGACAATAATATAATACCGTGCATAACAACAGCAATACTTTCTATATCACTATCTAATTTTTCATTTATAAAGTTGTTTAATCTATTATCAAGTTCATTTAAGGTTTCACCTTTAGCAAATCTTAAATTTTTATTATTGAACATTTGATAATTAAAATTTTTAGGCAGTTCACTAATATAATCTACACCAAAATCTCTTTCGTTAATTCTATCGTCTAATATAATAGGAAGATTAATTTTTTCAGAAATATATTTAGCCGTTGCAATGGCTCTTGCTGAGTTACTAGCATAAAGCCCATCAATATTGTTTAATTCTTTTATATCACAAAGTTTTTTTGCTTCTTCTTCTCCTTGTACTGACAAAATCATATTTCTATTATATTCTTTCCAAAGTACATTTTCGTAATTTTCATAATTTTTAATATTAACTCCTGTTTTTGAGTGCCTAATTAAATAAACTGTTTTTTTCATAATTCTAAACTCCTCATATCCAGTATATTATCATTATAACATCTAACTAATTAAAAAAACAGTAAAGAAAATTTTCGTTTACATATATAACGTAAATTTCTATAATATATATTCTTTCCAATTTTAACGAATATGTTAAAACGAAAAGACTTGAAAATTTCTCAAGCCTTTTTCATTATTTTGTTTCCATTTCTGTTTCATATAGTTCTTTATAATCTTTAGAAGTCTTCATAAGTTCCGTGTGGGTACCTTCAGCTTTTACTTTACCATCATCAATAAGAATAATTCTATCGCTATTTATAACTGTTGAAAGCCTGTGAGCAATTATTAAAATAGTATATTCTCCTTTCATATTATTGATAGCTTTTTGAATATCCCTTTGAGTCTGATTATCTAAAGCACTTGTAGCTTCATCAAATAAAATAATTTCGGTTTTTCTAAGTAAAGCTCTGGCAATTGCAAGCCTTTGCCTTTGACCACCTGATAAATTAATACCGCCTTCACCAACTAAAGTATCATATTTATCTGGTAAAGTCATTATATAATCGTGAATTTGGGCAAGCTTACACACTTCGACCATTTCTTCATCAGTCATATCTTCTTTAACTAATCTTAAATTTTCTCTTATTGTAAAATTAAAGATATAAGGATTTTGACTTATTAAAGACATATTCCCTCTAATAGAATCTCTAGTAAGATCATTTATATTAATATTATCAATAGTAATCTCACCTTTATCTACTTCATATAGTTTTGTAAGTAAATTAAAGATAGTTGTTTTCCCAGAACCACTTTTACCAACAAAAGCTAAAGTTTCATTTTCTTTGATTTTAAAACTAATACCTTTTAATATTTCTTTATCATCATATCCAAAATGAACATTTTTGAATTCAAAATTACCACTAGCTTTTTCTAATTTCGTTTTACCAAACTTTTCTCTTTCAAATTTATGATGTGAAATAATTTCAAAAATTCTTTCAGCACTTAATTCGAAATCTTTAAAATACTCTGTCATAAAATTTAGGTTATCCACTAAAGCATATACTCTATCTTGATAATTAAATAAAATAATGAAACTAGCAAATGTAAGTAAATTTCCTTTTATTAAAACTACACCAATTATTATAAATAATAATTCGGCCACTATTTTTACATATTCTATCGAAACATACATAATTGTATTTCGATTATTTAACTTATAATACATTGTATTAGTGGTTTTAAATCTATCTTTCATTTTATTTGTAAAACCTGAAATAGCATTTAAAACTTTAATATCGGTAAGACCTCTAATTAATTCTGTTACTGTACCTGTGTTTTTTTCTTTTACTTCTCTTATTTTTTTATCGAATTTGAAAAAATAGTCATATCTAAACAAATTACAAATATATAGACAAATAATTACTATTATATAATAGCCAAATACTATTTTACTTACAAGAAATACCGCTAGTAATATTCCAGCATTAGCTAACACACTAGTACAAGTAAATGAAATTTCGACAAAAGTACTACCAATTTTACCACAATCATTATTAATTCTATCAGCAAATACACCCGAAGAATTATTGTTAAGTTCTTTTTGGGATAAATATAAAGTTTCTTCAGCTAAAATAGACTGTAATTTTATTAAAATTTCGGTACTAAATTTATTAGAAACTACACTTGATAAAGCATTACATAACCAGTAAAAGGCATTTACTAAAGCAATCCATACACCAGTCATTATTAAACCATCAACATTTTTCTCAGTTATTTGAATAATCAAATTAGCAGTTAAAAGCGGAACAATAGCATATCCTATAGCTTGTATAATTCCTAAAATTAAAAATAAAACTAAATATCGTCTACTACCTTTAGCATATTTCCAAGACTGTTTTAAATTTTTCCACGTATTTTTCTTCATAATACATACTCCTCTATCTAGATTTATTATTAAGGGTATCTTTTGTTTCAATATTATAATTCACATTATTAGAATAAATACCGATTTCTTTACTTAATGAAAGTAATACCTCATCACTTAAACCATATTTTTCAAAATTTGGTCTTTCATTAGGAGAAATATTCGACTGCATAAATTTTTTCAAATGAGAAAGTCCAATATCTTTATTTTGTTTAAACTGATAATATAAACCAAAAGATATAACGCCTGATTCTATTTCTAATAATTGTTTTAAAGACTCATTAGATAATGTTTTTTTGACATTCTGAGCAGTTAATGATTTATCTTTTTTTAAATCGTCTTTATTTCTTAACATATCAATTCTAATTTCATTCAATGTAAATCTAGCTAATTTTTGTAAATAATTATCTTTTTGTTCTTTTAATTTTTGAATTTCATTCTTATCAAAACCTTGCTTTTCTAAATAATCGATAAATAAATAATCAATCATATAGGTAGGCACTTCGTGAAAACCGTAATAGTTTTCACTATATAGTTTCTTATTGGAATAAAAATCGATGCCGTGCATAACTTCGTGATTTAAAGCTTGATAATCCATTAAATTATTGTTTTTAACAGCCAAACAATATGCTTCAGCAAAAACATAATCATTAATATTTATACCTGATGTTTCATACATTAATGGTATTTTATTATTTAAAATGTATAATCTTTGGGGATTATCTAAAATCATTAAAGCTTTATCATATATATTAGAATCACCTAATGATTTATAAAAATTCTTTGATGTCTCTATAAGATCTTTATTACTTACATTAATAGTTTTAAAGCTTATATCTTCAGGAATATTTTTAGCTATATTATTAGCTAAATCAAGTAAAAACTGTAAATAATCTTCATCTAAATAATTGTTTTGTTCGAAAAGTAGTTTGTGAGCTAATGCGTCATATTTGTTTTCTTCTTGCAATTTTAATTTGTTATGACTAATTTTATCAACAATATTTTTAATATAATATTTGGATTTAGAAATACCCATATTTAACATATTGTAATAAGAAAGCAAACTAGATTCTAATAATTCCTTTTCTTTTTCAGATAAATTTTCAGTTTTTAATCTTTCCATCACATATTTTTGCCTTTGTTTTATTTCACTCCTATTCCATTTATTAGTCATTAATATCTCAAACACCTTTCCTAATTTTTTTATTTTGAATATCTAATTTTTCTTTATTCTTTAATTTTCCTTCTAACAAAATTGTCTTAACCCATTTCATCTTATATTCTTTCACTTCCAGTATATAGTAACACTCTAGTTAACTGTAAAGTCAAGCATTTTGTTTCAAATAAACATTAATATATTTTATAACTCTTTTTGTATCATTTGTATTACTAGCTATTTCGTATGTATAAAAGGCAAACTGATATTGCAGTTTGCCTTTCTTTTTTATAATTTCAACCGCACTACTTTATCTATATTATAATTCTACCTCAAAAGATGATTTAAAGTCAAATATTTTTCTAGACATACTATTCCAAAAACAAATATCATCTAGATATATATATCCTTTTGATATAAATCATCATATTATCTAGATTCTATTTAGTATGTAACATCATTCCAATTCTTACAATTGTGTATAACCTAACTACTGGATAAAGTTATTTTATTGTATCAAAAAGCCGCACCCATACGGTGCGGTTAAAATTACAATTTAGATTTATTTACTACGATTATTATGCAGGTTCAATGGTAGCAGTACACCCAGTCATAGTCATAATAGGATATGCAACCATTTCATCATTATGAACTAAAAGATTATCATAACCTACATAATAATTGTGATTATCTCCTACCTCCATATTATATACTTTTGTTTTATCTACTTCATTAGTTTGTAAACTTCTTACAACTATTTCACTATTATCTATAGATAATATCCTATCTCCTATTTCTAATTTAGATGCCATCGTCCACCCTTTATTTATGACATAATATGGATGATCCCAAGTTGATTTTATTTCATTTGCTTTTTCTTTTTTATTAAAATGTGTATCAATATTTTTATATACTTTTCCATTTATGTTATCTATTTTTTCATATTTTAAGGTGACTATTCCATATCTTTCACGTACGTATACTTTAGTTATTGGCTTTAATTCTGGTTTTTCTATTGTTTCATTATATGAATATACTTTTTCACCTATTTTTAATTCTTCGATATTTTTTAAACCATTTTCGGTTAATACTTTTGTTCCAGCTACAAAACAACTAGCTGATTGAGCACTTATCGTACCTGACTGTGAAACAGTATTATATCCATCATTTACCTCTGCCTTTACGGTTAAACTACTATCAGCTGAATTAGTAACGCTAGCTGATGTGGAAGTAACTGGTGTTGTTCCAGTTTGAGCTCCTGATAAAGTATATGAGCAGGTATATGTTCCATCGGCACATCCTGCAGGAAATGTCATACTTGCTGTATATGTAACATTAGAAATTGAAATGGTAGGCGCCACTAAGGTGTTGGTTCTTATTGGTTTAATAGCCGATTCTAAAGTTTGGTCTCCTTTGGTTATTTTTACTTGAATGTTATGTTCTGTATTATGAGTTATTTCATTAAAGGTATATACATTATTTTTGCCATTACTTATATAAGCATCAGTATCTTTTTTAAATTCATAAGTTGCTCCACTTACTTTTGTTGCTGTTACGGTTATCGAATTAGTTGTTGATACAGTATCAAAATCAATTGTTTCAGGAAATGGTGTTCTCATTCCTTCTTGAACGTAATTTAAGGTTATAGTTACCTCTGTTTCTAGATTATCAGGCTGCGTTGTTACATCATCACTATATGTTACTTTTACACTTAAAGTGGCTGTGCTACTAGGGTTTAATGTATCACCTTCAGTTATTCCTGAAGTTACTATTTTTATATTTTCATTTGTGTTTTCACTAACATCAATACTATCTAACTGGGCATTGATATTTCCTTTATTTTCGACAGTTATATCATATGTTATAGAATCTCCTGGACTTACTAAATTAGCTTTAAAAGTAGCTTTTAAATCATCTACTACTTGGGATTCTTCATCGGAAGCTTCACCTACTATACCTTTACTAGTAATTCCAGTTATCTTTATATCCCAGTTACTTGTTATACTTGTTGTTCCATTTATAGTTAAAAGTGTATTAAAGGCTGCATATCCTACAGCCATTAATAATAGTACTCCGCAAAGTGTACATATTATTATATTTCTTTTTTGTTTTTCGCTCATACATTTTCTCCTTACCTAGTTTACTCTAAGTATATTATACCCCCCCCCCCCCCGGTTTTTGGCAAGTATTTTCAGGGAACTTTAGAATATTTTTTTGGGAAGTAAAAATTTTTTATTTACATTAATATTTTATCTATAAGTTTAGTTTTAACCATATTTAGTATTTTATACCTTGATATGGGTAATTTAAATACCTCATCATAATTATACCACTTATAATACTGATTAGTAAATAATAATTTTTTATAAAAAAAAGAGCACTCATACTGCTCTTTTAAGTTTACCATCTTTAAATAAATTTAATAATTTTATATTTTGAAGCATAGTTCCTTTATAGTTATTAATGCCATTTTTAGAAGCTATTTTTCTTCTATTTTCAAATGAACTATCAACGCCAATACTTTTTAGGGCATCGACAATAGAATAACCTTTATAATCTGATTTCGGATAATATTCACTATTAACATTAGCTCTTAATCTTCTAAGTAAATTCATATTTTGAACGGCACTACCTATATAATAATCAGTAAAGCCCGCATCAGCATATAATTTTCGTCTAGCTTCAAATGAGCTATCATAACCTACACTTTTTAAGGCATCTACTATCGATGTACCTGTATATGAACTTAAATCAGGTAAAGATGGTAATGGTTCACTTGGCACTTCAGTTCCACCATCTATTATGTCTTTATATAAAATATTCATATCGACATAACCATCTATACCATCAACTGTTCCAACTGAAGTATACTGCCAAATATCATAAGTTCCTTTATAAGTATTTTCCTCAGCATACTGAGCAACCCAAATACTATAATTTTCTAATTGTGCGGTATCCAAAATTGTTGTTAGCCAGTATTTATTGGCATATACACCAGCAAAATAACCAGCTTCTTCAATACGCATACAAAATTCTTTACACATATTAGTTAATGTTTGCTTGCCTAAGTTAACTTGACTTTTATCTTCGATATCATAATATACTGGCAAATTTAATTTACGATCTTTAAGCCATTTTAAAGTAACTTCGGCTTCTTTCCTCGCATCTTCTATATTTAAAGCATAAGAATATAGATATACACCAATCGGTAATCCATTTTCTTTAGCTAAGTTATAATTTCTTTCAAATTTTGGGTCTATTTGATCTTCATATTGTCCATATCCAATTCTGGTAATTATAAATTTAATTCCTGAATCTTTTACTTTTTTAAAATCAATATCCCCTTGATATTTTGAAACATCTATTCCTCTATATTCCATAATTTCCTCCTTTCACTTTATTAATATTCATAAAGAAAAAATTGGAAACTGTCTTAACCTACCTTATAAGCTAGTACGCCAACTACAGTACTATTTTCTTTTACCTCTTTTAAAGCAGCATTGGCTTTAATTTTAACATTATAACCACCCTATAATCTATATATTCATTATTTAATAATATTGTTTAGTTCAATTATCCATATTATGACAAAATATCACTTGACATTATAGGGTATTTTAAGGTAAAATTATATTCGTAAGTCACACGGAGTAGTACTCAAGAGGCTGAAGAGGCGCCCCTGCTAAGGGTGTAGGTCGGGCAACTGGCGCGAGGGTTCAAATCCCTCCTACTCCGCCATCTTAAATATTAAAAACCTTATTGCTTAAGGTTTTTCTTTATTTTATAAGGCTTTTGTCCACTTTTTTAGCTAAAAATAGCATTCATAAAACAAAAACAAGTCCAAAACAAGTCACAAAAAAACTCAAATATAATCAAAGTTATTTCTTTTTTTATCCCTTTTTTATATAAAAATTATCATATATATCAATAAAAAAGCGCACTTTCTTTATATAAAAAAATTCTAGCTATTAAGCTAGAATCAGATAGAGCGGTGTACTAATATTACACTTAAACTTTCGTTCGGCATCCACCTGTAGACCTGACAAGAGATAAAACTCTTCGGTACGGACAATATATCATAAAATATATTGTTTATAAATAACTTTCAAGTTATTTTTATATCTACGTTACTGCAACTTCATCATTTTGAATCGTCTTTATTTTCTTTTACCGTATCAGAATCTACAGCAGCTTCTTTAGTAATTACTTCTTTCATTTTTTCAAGTTCTTCTTCATCCGAATCAGTATCTTCAATTTCTAATATTTCAGTTTCTTCTAAAGTAGGTTCATCAGAAACTACTTTTTTCTTTTTATCTTTTTTCATAATTTCCCCTTTCAATTTTAATGTGGATAATTATGAATAATTTATACTAGTTTTTTTACTTTCGTTTTATTTTTTAATATAACATTGCCACAGATATTTAAAGCTTCTTCATATGTAAAATAATATTCTTCGGTATTTAAAGTAATTAAAATATTTTTCCCGTCATTTTCTTTTACATATATCATAGTCCCTTCTTTAAGACCATTTTCTTTATATTTTTCTCTTTCTGCATATTTCGCCCATATCTCGGTTACCTTAAAATTATTATTAGCTGGGCAGTGACCTAAATACATTTTTTCCCTCCTATAGAAAAGAAGCTCTATCTTATCTTGATATGAACTTCTCTTAATTGTTTTTCTGTAACCTCGCTTGGAGAACCCATCATATTATCAACACCACTTACATTTGGTGGGAAAGCTTGAACTTCTCTTAAGTTTGGTTCATCTCTTAAAAGCATTATAATTCGGTCAATACCAGGTGCCATTCCAGCGTGTGGTGGTGCACCATATCTAAAGGCTGTATATAAAGATTTAAATCTTTCTTTAACAGTTTCTTCAGTATAACCAACTAAATTAAATCCTTTTACTAATAAATCAATATCGTGATTTCTAACGGCTCCTGATGACATTTCAAAGCCATTACATACAAAGTCAAATTGATAAGCTAAAATATCTTCAATGTTTTGTTTATAAGCTTCTTTCCCGCCTTTAGGCATACTAAATGGATTATGTCCAAAATCATATTTTTCTTCATCTTCTTTGTATTCAAACATTGGCATATCGTTTATTATACAAAATTCAAATTTATTTGGATCCATTAAATCAAGTTTTTTACCAAGTTCAGTTCTAATCATACCGGCAAAGTTAGCCGCTATAGTTTCTTTTTTATTAGCGATAAAGAATAACACGCTACCCTTTTTAAGATTAGCTTTTTTAATTAAAGCCTCTTTTTCTTCATCACTTAAAAACTTATCAATAGGTCCTTTAAAACTCATATCATCTAAAACACTTATATAACCAATTCCCGGCATACCAATTGATGAAGCGTAATCTACTAATTCATTAAACCAAGAATTTGGCTTATCGGCAATATTATCAACTGTAATACCCCTAACAACTGATTTTTGGAAAGGTTTAAAAGTCGTATTTTTAAATTCTTCTGTTAAATCAATTATTTCAAGCGGATTTCTTAAATCTGGTTTATCGGTACCATATTTAAGCATTGCCTCTTTAAAAGCAATTCTTCTAAATGGTCTAGGTGAAACTTCTCTATCAGAAAAATGCGTAAACAAATCATAAAAAATTTCTTCACCAACTTCACAGACATCATCTTCAGTAGCAAAAGACATTTCGAAATCTAATTGATAAAACTCTAAAGCTCTATCAGCCCTACAATCTTCATCTCTAAAACAAGGGGCAATTTGATAATATCTATCAAAACCACCAACCATTAAAAGTTGTTTAAATATTTGTGGGGCTTGTGGCAGTGCATAAAATTTTCCGTGAAATCTTCTAGATGGAACAATAAAATCACGTGCTCCCTCTGGTGATGAAGCGGTCAAAATTGGGGTTTCGACCTCAGTAAAATTTAAACTATCCATTTTATTTCTTAAAAATTTTAAAACTTCGCTTCTAAATTTAATAACATCGTGTACTTTTTTATTACGCATATCTAAATAGCGATATTTAAGTCTAACCTCATCATTAACATTAGTTGATGTTATAACTTCAAAAGGAAGTTCATTATTGGCTTTACTTAAAATCTCAATTCCGTTTGTTAAAATTTCGACAGTTCCTGTTTTAAGCTTAGGATTAAAGTTTTCTTCATCACGCATTCTTACTGTTCCTTCTAACGTAATGGTTGATTCTCTTGTTAAACCTTCAAAAATTCGATCATCATTACTGACAATTTGCACGGTACCAGTTTCATCTCTTAAATCAACAAATAATACACCACCGTGGTCACGGATATTTTCAACCCAGCCAGCTACTCTTAAGGTTTCATCGATATTTTTTTCAGATACATCTCCGCAGTAAATACTTCTATATTTATTTGCTTTCATCATTTCACCTCTTTTCAATTTCTAAAGCCATTGTACTTCTGGCAATTGTTGGGTTAGCAGTTCCCCTAGTTTTTTTCATTATTTGACCAGTTAAATAATCAACTACATTAGTTCTTCCTTTTTTATACTGCTCAATAACATCAGGGTTTTCATCTAATACTTCATTAGCGATTCTAACTATTTCTTCCGTATCACTCATCTGCTCCATACCTTTTTCTTTGACAATTTCTTTAGGTGTTTTTCCACTTGTAAGAATGTCGGCAAAGACTTCTTTAGCTTGTTTGGAAGAAATCTTATTAGAACTAGATAGTTCAATAAGCTCAGCTAATTTAGCTGGGGTTAAAGTCATTTCTTCCATTGTTATATCAAGTTTATTTAAACTTCCAAGCAAATTAGTGGTAATCCAGTTAGAAGCACTTTTAGGATCAGCGCCTAACTTAATAGTTTCTTCATAAAAATCTGATACATTCTTTTCTTTAACTAAAATAGTTGCATCATAATTTGATATACCATACTCATCTATATATTCTTTTTTTCTTTGATTAGGTAATCTTGGAATCTGTTTTCTAATTTCTTCAAGCCATTCTTTCGATAACTTAATTTTTGGAATATTTGGTTCAACAAAATATTTATAATCAATAGCGTCTACTTTACTACGCATAAATTTTGTTGTCCCGCTTTCTTCATCCCATCTACGAGTCTGCTGAGGCATTTCATCATATTTGCCATCTTCAATTAAATCTAGTTGTCTTTCTATTTCATAATTAATGGCATCTCTGACACCACCAAATGAATTAACATTTTTAATTTCAATTTTTGTTCCCCAGTTATTAGGATCAGTTTCATCTTTATCTTTTTCCATAAGTGACACGTTTACATCACATCTAACTTGCCCTTTTTTACTATCAGCTTCACTTATGCCAGCATACTGGTAAATAGAACGCATAGTTTCTAGAAAAGCTACTGCTTCATCAGCTGAACGTAAATCTGGCTCAGTGACAAGCTCTAAAAGTGGTACACCAGCGCGGTTATAGTCAATTCTTGAACCTTCATTAAAATGGTCAGATGATGCTGCATCTTCTTCTAAGTGTAGATTATTTATTCTAACAGTTTTTTCTTCCCCATTACATTCAAAGGTTAAACTTCCATAGCTTCCAATTGGCGCTGGTTTAGTTTCCTGGGTAATTTGAAATCCTTTTGGAAGATCTGGGTAATAATAATTTTTTCTTTCAAAATATAAATATTCAGGCTGGGTGCAGTTTAAAATCATACTAGCCATTAAAGATAGTCTAACAGCTTCTTTATTAACTACTGGAAGAGTTCCAGGGAAAGCCATATCAACTGGTCTTATATTTGAATTAGCTTGTTCTTTATATGAATTTTCGGCTCCGGAAAATACTTTGGTCTTAGTTTCACTTATCTCACAGTGCATTTCAAGTCCGATTAATACTTTATATTTATCCATTATTTTATCTCCTTTACAGTTTGACCTTTATATTCCATTTTACTTTCTAAAGCATAGGCAATATTTAAAACATTGATATCATCATAACAATTACCTGTTATATTTAAAGCTACTGGAAGATCATTTATAAAACCGTCAGGAATAGTAATTGAAGGAAAACCTCCAAAGTTGCCAATTTGTAAATGTTCTTCTAAAGCAGCCGTATTTTTAGCTAAGATATCAGCAGAACCTTCTAATTTTTTAGCTGGTCCTGAACCAACAGGTAAAATAACGGCATCATATTTTTTAAATAAATCTTTCCAAGTATCAACTAAAAGTCTTCTTACTCTTTGAGCATTGTGAAAATAACGGTCTTTGTTTTCTGATTGTAATACGTATGAGCCGATAACAAATCTTCTTTTAATAAGTGGTGAAAATCCTTGTGTTCGATAATTTTTCATTTCAGTATCCCATTTATCTCCTTTTGCTCTTGGTCCAAAGATAAAACCGGTTAAATTTGACATATTAGAAGTTGCTTCAGCACAAGAAATTACTACATATACAGAGCCTAAAGCATTAAGTAAAGTTTGGTCAACAGATACTTCTTCGACATCCATTCCTAAGCTTTTGCATAATTCTATTTTATCCATAAAATTCTCTAGGTGCTTTTTAAGTTCAGAAGAAGCGTCAGGAAATAAATTTATATCACATAATTCTTTGATATAGCATAGTTTTTTCCCTTTAACATTACCATCAATGCTTTCATATAAATGCATATCTTTAGAATCCCAACTTGTCATATCGTTTTTATCGATGCCTTTCATACCATCTACTACAATAGCTGCATCTTTAACACTTCTAGTTAAGGCTCCACAGTGGTCTAAACTACTAGCAAATGGGAAAAGTCCATATCTTGAAATCATTCCATATGTTGGTTTATATCCAACTATTCCGCAGTAAGCAGCTGGTTTTCTAATAGAATCGCCAGTATCACTACCTGTTGCATAAGGATAAACGCCATAGGCAACAGCAGCCGCACTTCCAGCAGATGAACCGGCACACATTCTAGTAGTATCCCAAGGATTTTTAACAGTTCCGGTATGTCCTGTCGTTCCGGTTCCGCCCATTCCAAATTCATCTAGGACTGTTTTATTGGTAGCTACAGCACCACATTTTTCTAAGTTTTCAATAGCCGTAGCAGTAAAAAATGGTACATAATCTTTTAAAGTATTTGATGAACCAGTACTTAATATTCCTTTAGTACTATAGTTATCTTTAATACCATATGGAATACCAGAAAGTAATTCATCAGTAACTTCAGTAGGTTTAGCATCATCTAAAATAGTAACAAAAGCATTACATTTTTCTTGTAATTCGTGTGACTTTTGAAGTGATTCTTCAATTAATTTTTCACTTGTTACTTCACCGTTTTGTAAAGCTTTATGTATTTCTTCAATTCCTTTATCCATATATTTCATATTATCCCACCATCCTTGGTACTTCTACTTCACTACCAGCTACTTCATCGCAGTTTGAAAGTAAATCATCAATATCAACTGACTTTTCAACAACATCTTCTCTAAGTTCAGCTTGAAAATCATCTAAAGCGTGAGTCATTGGCGTTACTTCTTTAATGTTTGGTATTTCGTTAATTAAATCGATATTTTTATCGATAATATCAAATTCATCTAATACCATTTGATTTTCTTCGGCAGTTAAGCCAATTAATAATTTATCGGCATAATCATCAACCATTTCTTTTGTAAATTTTCCCATAGTATCCTCCTTTTATTAAAAAAAGTAGGCCAAGTAGGAAATTCCTACGACCTACTTAGTTATTTAAGTGGCGCCTGATGTAGGACTCGAACCTACGACCCAACGGTTAACAGCCGTTTGCTCTACCGACTGAGCTAATCAGGCA
>CANQNL010000014.1 GCA_947625215.1 uncultured Bacilli bacterium
AAAAAGAACTTTTTGCAAGTTCTCTATATCAAAGTTCGAATAGTTCGAACAGAAATGTCACTGGTGCCGAAGACAGGGACTGCTTGTGCTTTTTTATCTATTTTAAAAGTCGTTATTTGCGTTGATTTTATTGGTTTTTTGTTTTGAACATTTTTGTCGTTTGGTAATTTTTTTGATTTTTTTGTACCTAATTTGTACCTAAATTATACCACAAAAAAAGCTCGAGCATAAGCCCGAGTTTTATTTCATTTGAACAGCATCTATTTCTTTACCATAAACACCTGCATAAGAATTAGCTCCACCTGTGTTAGCATTTCTACTATCTACCCAAGCAAGCCATTTACCATTTAAAAGGCGAACTCTATAAGTTACATACCCTTTTGTAGAAATTATTCTTATACCATCGATTTTATTTCCATATAATCCCGCATAGCTATTGCCATCGGTTTTATTGCCTTTCTTATAATTTTTAGAAGATACCCAGTCTAACCAGTCATCTTTAGCTTTACCAATAATATGAGCTTGTATTTTTATTTCTCCATATTTCGATTTAGCTCTTAAACCACCTAAACTATTACCAAAATTACCTGCATAATCACTATCGTTTACAACCTCAGGTAACCATTGTTTTTTGGCATTATCATAACTTTGATATGTTATATCTCCAGTAATATCAGAGCTTGGTGTTGGGGCTGGTGTTGGTTGTGGAGCTTGTCCCATTTCAGCTCTTACCATGTTTAAGAAACGTTGCCAACCCATATCTAAAGTACGGTGTGGACAATATTTATTTGAATAATCTTGGTGCTTAGTTACTTTATCTATACCCCAGCCTCTTTCTTTTAATAATTGTGCAATAAGTTTAGCTGCGTTCTGTTCGGCTTTAATAAATCTATCTCCACCTGATTTAGAGTAACATATTTCGATAGATAAGCCTTGCCTGTTACCGATACCGTTCCCATCGCCTGCGTGCCAAGCATTACGATTAAATGGTATACCTTGTACAGCTTCTTTATCATCAACGGCTATGTGAAATGATACTTCGTTGTTATTGTTTATCATGTAACTTATTTCATTATTAGCACTTGCGTCGTTAGCGGTATTATGTACCACTATTCTAGTAGCTGTCATACTATATGGACATTTAATATTATATTTGCTAGGGCTAACTAGCATTTGTCTTATTTTCATAATTATTCCTCCTTACTTGTATCTTTAAGTTTTTCAAAATATTTGGTAAAAGGTAAATTAACACCGATTTCACCAAAATTTTCATAAATGGATATCCCCTCAGTAGCTATAACAACAATAGCTGTTCCATATAAAAAGATTTCGGTACCGACAAATAAATCGACAACGAAACCTAATAATAAAGCTAATACCCAGCCCATTTTTTTGATATATCCAGCTCGTGAAACGCTAGAATTCATTTTTTTGAATTTTAATGCTTTTAGATATCCAGTTAAGATATCTACGAAAATAAAAAGTCCGCAAATTATAAATAATTGTGTTGGACTTTGTATGTTTTTTAATTGTGTTATAAATGTTTCTATCATTTAATCCATCCTTTCTATATATTTTTTTAATCAGTTGTTTTTGTGTATTCTAAAGTTATTGTGCAAGTTATCGGAGCTTTGGGGTAATTAGCTCCTCCTTGAATTGTTAAAGTTTCGTAATTTTGACTAAAATTATATCTTATTCCATCGCCGGTTCCCCAAAAATAACCTGGAGAAATACCAGTGCTAGCATCAAAATTTCCAAAATGAAAAGTTAATTCTTCAATATTCAAATCTGCTATATTAATATTTTTTCTTTGGCTTTGAGATGTTAAAGTGTCTGTTATTACTTTTCGATATATTGGTTTATTATTAGTCCATGTTTTGTTAGTTTTTATCTCATTTGTAGAATACATTTCTTTGTTTATTTCTTCTAAATATTTAGCCAATGTTTTACCTTGTTTAGTACCAGTAGGCACTATAATATCTTTAGCTTGTATTTTGTTTTCTAAATTATTAATTACATTTTGTTTTGCCATAAACGTTTTACTAAACGTTATAATCTCTCTTTTAATTATCAGTTGTTTTGGTGTATTCTAAAACTAAATAAACAGTTCTGTTTGATAAATTACCACCACATTTAAATCTAATTCCACTAGTATTGAGCCATATTCTGCACCAATCAGTTGAGCTATTATACCAGTTAACTGCTAAAGACTCTGACCCATTCCAAATAAATGATTTACCTTCATTAATCCATATTGTATCAAAATTTGAAACAACTGAATGAAATGGGATAGTAACATTAGTGTTACTACTAAGCATAAAACTCTGTACATATCTATATATAGGCTTGCCATCAATCCATACTTCATTAGTTTTTATCTCATTAGTTGAATATACATCTTTACTGATTTCTTCCATATATTTAGGCAAGTTTTTGCCTTTTTTTGTACCAGTTGCTACTACTATATTAGTAGCATTTAATTTCATTTCTTCATTATCATTATTTTTTAATTTATTTATTACTTTCATCGCTAATTTTCATTAGCTATAATCTCAAATCAATGCTAATCAGTTGTTTTTGTGTATTTTATTACTAAATATATGGTACAATCAGCAAAATTAGTATGAGCAGCTAATCCAATATTACCATAATTTTTTTGAACTATGCTCCTAAACCATTCTCTACCCCCACCATATAACCAGTTTACAGGCAATGTTACCGTACCATTTGTCATGTAAGAAGCACTTTGGTCTATCCATATTTTATCAGCGTCGGTAATATTGTATGGTACAGCTTGTGTGGCTTGAGTGTTAGTTAGTGTAGCGGTTAAAACTTTCTTATAAATTGGTTTATTATCAATCCATGTTTCATTGGTTTTAATCTCGTTTGTTGAATATACATCTTTAATTTTTTCATTTAAAAAAGCAGGCAATTTTTTACCCTGCTTTACTCCTGTTGGTACTATTACATCATCAGCATTGATTTTCGTTTTTAAAGATGGTGCCACATTCATTTTTGTCATAAAGCACCACCCACTTGGAGATTATTGCTAACTAATAACCTCCAATCTAAAAGAGAGATTATTTGTTTTAGTAAATAACCTCCCTTCTTTGTTTTCCTGAATATATATATATATATATATATATATATATATCAGTAAGTATTTTCCTTATCATATTATCTTTTCCTCCTATTCTTCAATATCCCACTCTTCAACTTCGTCAAATTGAAGGAACTTATTTAAATTTGGCTCTAAAAAATATTTTTGATACCAATCGCCAGTCTGAAAAATAAAAATTGCATTTTTGTTGCGTATGTTAGTATTCAAAAATAAATCTCCTTCTTTAGGATTAGATGGGACATCTTCACCATAAAAATCACCTACATACCACTGTGTACCAGGGTCTCCTTTTGGACCTTGGTCTCCTTGTTTACCTGGTTGCCCTGGTTCTCCTGGCTCCCCCGGTTCACCTTGTGGCCCTTGCTTACCTTCAGGACCCCTAAGACTTTCTAATTGTTCGAAACTAAAATCTTCATATTTAAATGGGTCGCCCTTTGGACCAATTTCACCACGTTCACCTTTTGGACCAGTTAATGCTTTTAATTGTTCTTCTGTAAAATCATCATATGTGAAAGGTTTCCCTTGTGGGCCCTCTGGTCCGGTTAATCCAATATCACCTTTTGGGCCTTTCAATGCACTTAACTGGTCTTCAGTAAAATCCGTATATTTGAAAGGGTCACCTTTTTCCCCTTGTTCACCTTGCAACCCAGTATCTCCTTTGTCGCCTTTTGGCCCTTTAAGTTTCTCTAATTGTTCAGGGGTAAACATATCATATGTAAAAGGTTTTCCTTGTTCACCCTGTGGACCTTGTATTCCTTGCTCACCTTGTGGGCCTTGGATTCCTTGTTCACCAGTTTCACCTTTAAGACTTTTAAGCCAATCATCTATAGAACCTCTAAATCCATTTCGTTGAGCTACTTCATAGGCACTATAACCACGAGGCCCTGTAACTGATGACCATTCAACAGTTAACTCATCATCTGACTGAATAGTCCCAGTTAATTGATTTTCATTTTCAATCACTTAAATCACCTTCTTCGCCAGTTTCAGGATATAAAATAAATTCTTTTTCGCCAGTTTTATCACTACCTAAAATTGTTTGGTCATCATTCAAAACCACATTATACCAATATTTAACTTTTTTATTTATCATATCTCCAATTTTGGTATCTTCGGCTTTTAAATCAAAATTAACAATTTTTGTAGTATCGTTTATTTCGACGTCTTTTCTAAAAACTGGCCCTTTTGTATATCCACCTTTTGGCACTATGATAAAAGAAACTTTATCGCCTTTTTGAAAATCATAATCAGAACCATCAAGTTTTTGTGCTTTAAATTTTATTGTTCCCTTATCTCCTCTATTACAATGAATAGTGGTGCCTTCAATTTTTAACATTTAATCACCTTCCTCTTATATGTCATATTTTTTATAACCAATAATTTCTAATACTGCATATCCATTACCACTATCTAACCACATTCCTTCTTCGGTTGGTTCATTACCACTCCTTATCCTTAAAATGTTGTATCCTTTATTCAAAGAATTTTTAATATCTACAGAGGTTACATTTTCTAATCCATGGTCATCGTCGGTGACTCTTTTAGGTGTAAAACCATTTTCGCCAAATGCTCCTTCAATTTCTGAAAAAAATTCATCACCAATTAGTCGAACATAGCCATACTTTTCCCCCGCAAGATAAATGTTAGATAAATCATCTGCTTTATATATTCTTATATTTTTGGGATAACACCATTCACTTTTTTGTCCTAAATTAGATAAATAGCATGGATATGTATATAATGTCACATAAGCTGATAGAACTTCAAAGTCTTGTGGTAAAGAAAAATTAAATTCAATTCCACAATTACCTACAGTCATTCCACCTTCACTATTATAATCAACACCAATCCAACCTGCTGTTTGAAAAGTTAAATTACTCATTAACCCTTGTCTAGTAAAAATTGATGAAACTGTTACATTACCATCTTTATCAACTTTAAATTCCTTTGTATCAATAGAACCATTAGTTAAATCTATCTTTGTTCCACTTGCATTTTGTACATAGTTATTTGATTGTATTGAACCAGTTGATATATTTTCACCGGCAATAGTTGTACTTCCACCAGTAGCTAAATCAGTAAATTTAACATAATCTTCGGTTATTTCTTGAACAGTACCTTTTAATACTGTAAGTTCATTACCTACCTTCCCAGAAACAGTGGCCGAATACTTATTTGAACTAATAAAATCATTTTCATCATATTCACCTTCGATTTTTCCTAATTGACAAATTATTAATGTTCCATCATTTTGTATCCACCAGTCACCACTTGAATATGGCGGTTTTGGAGTATTAAAAAAGACCCTTCTTTCATGGTCTATAGTGGTATCTATTTCAATATTGGTTAAAGCCATAGCACTTACTAAATTAGCATCTGTATTACGTTCCCAAGTTTCATTAAACTGATAAACATATCCTGTACTTTGGTTGTAGTAAATGTCTCCAATATGGTCTTTAGGATTATTCCATAATGTATACGGTTCATTTTCTAAAGTTGGTGTATCAGAGTAAAACCAAAGCGATACTTCGCTTTGGCTATCCAATACATTACTTAAATTTATCACAATTGAAGTTAAAATATTATTTAGTTCATTTTCTAGTTTTACTACACCTTGTGTTGCATTTTCTATATTTCGCGTAAGACCTAATATCTTTTCAAAATTATATCTTTTTATTAAATCTTCTACTGTTCTAGGTGTATTTATATCTCTACCCATTTAATCACCTCACATATGTCTTTCCACCATAGCTATAAACTTTGAAGCCTAAATCTTCTAATATCTTTGCTTGTTCTTCTATAGTGTTGTAGTTGCTGGATACATAATTAATTATTGAGTTATTAAAATTATCAAATCCCATTTTTTTAACAGCGCGAGCTTTGTCTATAAAACTCATATTAGAAGAATTAAGATAATCTATAATTTGATTGTCATATTGTTTAAAACTTGAATATTGCATTTTAATTAACATAGCCTTTTGTGGAACACTTAAAGATAGACCATTTACAAAATTGAATACTTTATTTAAACGGCTATTTCTTACTGTTTTCCCAGAACTATCAACATCACTTTCAAAATCCTGTGAATCATATGATAACCAACTATCAATATCAATTCCGAGTTGTTTTGCCATTTTATAGTCGGTATATCTATTTTCATCGTCAAAATTGGTCAAAGTAATATTTTCATATAAAAGTTCTTTATTATAGCTATCTAAGGTTGAATATGCTAGATAGTCTTCTTTTTCTTGTTTAGACATACCATCAGTTTCGTATTTATAGATATAATAATCGGTTAAATTACCTCCCTGCGATACATAATTATTTATTCGCATATTACTTTTAGATATATCAGTACCTACTACTTCGTGTTGTGCAATATTATAAGAATAACCTACTAGTTTATTAACAATACTTGCTTTTTCAGTATCAGACATATTTTGATATTCATAGGAATTCATCAATTCTTTTAAATTGTCTTCAATCATTTTGCCGGATTTTTCTTGAAATTCAACTTTTTGTTTAGCACTTAAAGTAATTTTTTCACCTTTCTGATTAACATAGTAAGGTGCTACTCTAGGCATTATCGTTTTATCTCCTGTTGCTTTATATAATCTATATATTTCCTGTGCACTTTCGCTTATGTTTTCGTTAGTTACATTTGCCGGATTAACAAATACATTAAATAAATTATTTTTACCACCATATTTCTTAACTTCGCGGCCTAAAGTATCAACCGTTGGTGCTAAAGTTTCACTTAATCCTGGTATTTTAGCTTTTACCTTATTAATCATAGTGTCTATAGGCTTATCATATTCAAAAGTTGTTCTTTGAGTTCCATCTATCATATCAGTAATTTGCTTCATAAATGTTGGTACTGCCCTAGATGGAAGTTCTAAAATAGATTCCTTTATTCCGCTTGCAATACCATCATTATTATTTAAAACTGTATTTATACTTTCCATAAAAGATTGTTCAAGAATTAAATTACCAGCGGTATCTAATGTACTTAGAATTTTATTAGTTAAATCTTGTTTTTGATTATCTTTGCCTACAATATTAGCCATAATAGAAAAAGCACCTGCTACTGGCTGTGCCCAATCATATGTGAAACTCATACCACCAATTTTAATTGAATAAGAATTTGTTCCTAAAGTATTTTTCATAAAATTTGCGACATCTTTATCTTCATCACTTTCACCACTTAATGCACCTGATTTAGCTAAAGCATAACCCAATACATAAAGCATAGTACCAGCAGTTGCCTTTCCTAAATCTTGTACAAATTTGTGTTGCAATTGTGCTGTATATTGTCCATTGTTTAACGAATTTTTTAATTTATTTCCACTTACTAATACATTTATCAAGCCTGCTGGAGAGTAATCAATTAATGCCTTTGTTAGATTTGCTGGTGTTTTGGCAAATGGAATTAACACATCACCTAGTCCATAACCTTTGACCTTGATATTATTCAAACCTTTTCTAATATTTAATACAAATTTAGTATAGTTGTTGTTATCTTGCCAAGTTCTCGATAAAGCTTCATTTGTAGCTATATCTACCATTTCAGATGTAACAACATCAGTATTATTTAATACTAACTGATTATTTATTGAATTAGTAAAAGAAGCTTCATAAAATGTTCTATCTCCTGCATCTAACATAAATGATAACAAATGATCCACTTGATTTAATTTATGACCTATAACTGAATTATCATTAAAACTATTACCTTCGCCTATTTCAAATCTATTTCCTTGAATATTACGAGTATTAATACCTTTTTTGAAATCATTATATGACTGATATAAACCTTGTTTCATACCTTTTAAATAATTTTTAATACTGGTTGTTCCTGTGGTTCTAACACCTGTGGCTTTAGATATTATTCTATCAGCACCACTTGCGAATACGTCACCGACCATATTTACAGGTGATATTAAAGCATTCCCTATAACATTTCTAACTTGTGTTTTTGGATTAAATAACATAGATATACGCATCCAAGCTTTCATACCTTGACCACGTTCAGGCGGTAATTTATCAGTCATAATTTTATTGATTTCACCCAACTTAACTTTTTTCTCGTAACTATCTTCCATAAACTTTATTTCGTTCATAGTATCAATAATAAATTGGGTTTCTTCTGGCTTTAATTCAAAATCCATCTTATGTTTATCAATCCATTTTTGAGTTTTGTTTTTAACCATTTGTTCATATGCTTCAGTTAATTCACTTTGTGCATATTTTACCATACCTTCTGGTGTCATACGATTTAAAATATTAAATGCTTGAACTGTTTGACCTGCTTTAGTTCCAATTTCTCGCATTTTCTTTGCTACTTGAACCATTCCGTCATAATCGCCAGCATCTTCATATTGTTTCATTAAAATCCAGCCTTCTGCAACATCAATGTCAGTTGCACTTTCAGACTTTTTATTAAACCAAGCTCTAGTTTCTACAGCTCCATTTTCCGCTAATTTCCTAAATGCTTGATTTAAACTTTCTTCATTTGTGACTTCCTGATAATATTTTACTTCTTCTTCAGATAAAATTTGAGCTTTACTATCCTCTTTTAACATATTAACTTTTTCGTTAATATTGTTCCAAAAACTACTTTGCCCCTCACCTGTTGAAACGTTAATATTATCTACTCTAGGTGTTGTACTTGCTTCTTTCATAGATAAATTAGATATTTCAGTTGGATTTAATGTTTTATTAACTGATTGTACATTTTGAACATTGTTTTGTTGTAAGTTATTTTGAACAGTTGGTAACACCTCTTTAATAGATTTCATATCATTTGAAATACTTTGTAAATCTTTACTTAATTGTGTATTTTGTTTTGTTAAGTTATTGATATGGTCTAGTAAAGGTGCTTGTTGTCTTTTTATTTGTTCACCAAATACATCATAGATTGTTTTATTTGTATTTCTATTGCCTAAAGAAAATCTTATATCTTCATTAGGAGTGGGTTTTAAATTATCTATATTTTTTATTTGATTAGGATAGAAGGCTACATATTGATTGTTGTTATCTCCAAAACGATTATTGTCGTAATTAGTTTCTTTAATTATAATTCCATCATAACCTTGCGTTTTTAAATTATCAATATATTGTTTGACAATTTCTTCACTATTATTTATCACCATACCCGTACCACCCATATTGGCATCAGTTGGTGTCATACCTGCAACTTTATAAATGTCATTCCTAAACAGTTCATAAGAATCAGTATATTGTAAATCATTTAATTTTTTATCGATTTCTTTTATTTCGCTTTCAATTTTCGAATACTCTATTACATCATTTGTATATTGAGTTGCATTTTTAGGATTTATATATTCTTTTACCGCCTCAGTTAGTTCCTTTTTACCATAGCTATCATAAGTTAATAGAGCCATTCTAAATTTATCGGTTTCAGAAATTTGACCATTCCAGTCGTAAAAAATATTATTTCGTTTTGAAATAGCTTTCCGCTTACTAAAAAGTTCTTCTCTTTGGTTTGTAATTTCTTGTTTTTGAATGGTATAATCAGCTTTTTCATATATTTTAGGATTTTTAATGTTTAGATAGACCTCCATAGCTTTTGCTTCTTCATTGTCACCATACCAAACTTCATTTGAAAATTGTTTAGCTCCATCTTGACTTTCAGTAAACCAAAAGCCTACTGTCGATTCTAAGCCGTTACTTTGTCCAGCTTTAGTTAAATCAAATATGGTGAAGTCATTCCTAGTGCCGTGATAAACAGTTAAAAGCTTTCCATTGTTATCTCTTACCTTGCTATCTTTAAAATATTCCTGCTGTTGTTTAGACAGCTTCCTACCCTTGTTGTCTAAAGAAAAAGAACTATTATCTAGTTCTTGTCCTTTAGATTCTTCAGAAATTTTATTTATGCGTCCTCGCTCATCCACCATAACATTATTTTCACTTTGATTTTGTGAAGAAATTTCTTCACTTTTTGAAGCATTATTGGTCACCTCTTTAATGTGATTATATAATGTATCTTTGGCTTTGTCAATTACATTACGATTATTCATATAATTGTTATATTGACTATGTTTAGGATTTTCCTTTGCTGTTTCAGGTGCTGTTTGTTTTCTATCTTCTTTTGTCATATTTTTTAAAAATCTTTGTTTTGTATTATCAGCTTCAATTTCTCCCAAATTTTCAAAATAACGTTTTCTACTTAATTTATTTGTAGTTCCATGTGTAAAATTTTCTTTGTTTTGTATTGCGTGTTGCACCTCATGCAACACAGTTCCTAACATTTGCTTGTTGTTTTTATTAAGTAATTTATTATTTAATTCAATTAAGTTTTCTTTTGCATAATGGCTTCCATTTGTTTTCATATTTTTAAATTTTACATCGACATTTTTTAATTCAGGATACAAAGTAAATAAATAATTATGTTCGATTATATCACCAAGTTTATATGAACTATTTTCTTGTAATTTAACATTATCTTTTAATTGTAGGTTTTCATCAGTAAATTCAAACTTCCAATCGCCTTTTTTATCTTTAAACCATTTTGTTTCTTGTCTAATAGTTTCATTATCAATATTTTCATCAGCCATTTTTAATGCTTTATTATAATCATTTAAGGCATCATTTTTAAATTTAGAATTAGGCAAATTGTTAATTGCTTTTATTCCACCTATTGAAAACTCCTCTTTTGCATTTTTATTTTCTACTTGATTGTTTTTATACATTTGTTCAAAAGTATATTTAACCTTTTCGAGTTGTCTTTTTTCTTTACTGCCTGCTGTTGCCATATTGTATAAATGTTTTACTTTATCATATATTTTTTGAAATATATTAGGCTGTTTTGTTGATAAATTGCTTACAAAGTCTTTATCAGTAAATAAATAATCACCTATTAAGTCGGCTGTAAGTTCATTATTGACGTCGGTATCAGTATCTTTATATGTGTCAGTAATTTCTTGTAATTTTGTATCATATTCACCTTTTGTTTTTGCATATTCAAAAACCAAATCTTGTAATTTGGTGAAATCTTCGGTATTTTCAAACAAATGTGAAGTTTCGTGACCAACAATACGGTTTAATGCATTATTACTGTCTATATTTATAAGAACCTTACCATCTTTGGTTTTAACACCATTTATAATTTTACCTTTTTTAGCTTTATAACCCAATTCTTCTAATTGTTTAGTATTAGTTAAAGTATAATTGGTATTAGTATCTTCAGCTAATTTAGAAACAGTTTCCACAAAATCGTGTGTTCTTTTAGTATTATTGATATCAAGTTTACTAGCACTTTCATATACTGATTTTTTCATATCGCTAGCTTTATCATCTAATTGATAAGAAAATTTTTCACCTTTTTTAGCATTTTCCTGGTAACTTAACTGTAATATGCTATCATTCTTTGTCTTTTCGGTCATAGAACGTGATAAATTAGATTTTAATGTATCTGTATCAATATTCTTTAATTCTTCTTGCAAGGTCTTTATTTCTTCATTTGAACTATTATATTCTCCTATACTCATTTGAGACATAGGTTTTGATTGTAATTCTTCTATTCTTTGTTCAATTTCTTTTTTTCTATCAGAGGCTTTTTTATATTTGTTATATTCCTCACCACCTAATGTTCTTTCCATTTCTTCAGTAGTGAAAAAGCCATTTGAAGCATCTTCTTTAACTTCTGTCTCTATCCTATTATGTAATTTATTTTGTTCTATTTTAGACATTTTAGGGTTATTCTTTAATTCTTCTTTATATCTATTTTCTATTACATTATCTATTACTGATTGTTCATTTTGAGTATAGTTAGTGGTAAAATCTCTACCTTGTTTAGTAGATTTAACTAAACCAGGTGTTTGAACAATGCCACTTGTTACAGCACCAGCTATAAACTGGTCTAGTAGTTGCTCGTCTTTCATAATATCAGATAAATCTTTATCAGACATATAAGTTAGTTTTTTACCTAATCCTTGTAATATGCCCGCTGATACTTCTTCTATACCTTCAGCACTAGATTTTATTCCAAATTCAGCTAAATTTTTAGTAATTTGGTTTTTGAACTTTGAACTTACTTTTTTTGCTAATTTGTCATCTAAACTAGATAAGCCCTTACTAATACCCAAAGCATTTGATGATTTACCTAAACCGCCAAACATCCACTCTGTAGCAGTATCAGCTATACCAGCAATAGTTCCATATTTAAGTGCGTCTTTGTCAGTAGCTCCCTCTTTATATGCTTCACTCATACCACTACCCATAGAACTCGCCATAGTCATACCTGATGTTAATAATGTAGAAGCTCCTTTAACCGCTTTAGTGCCTGCTCCTACAACTCCACCCACTAACATTGTAGCTACATTACCAATTCCTTGTGAAATTTCATCGCCCTTGTCACCAATAACAGAATTTTTATCAGCCCAAGTGTTTATTCCTTTGGTTTTTTCATCAAATACTTCTTCCATAAAACTACGACTAGCTTTATTTTTTATTTTATCGGCTTTTTCTTCATTTCCTAATGCTCTAGCAACACCAGAAGCCCCATACAAAAGCAAATCTGATACACCCTCAACAGAGCTTCCAATACCGCGCAATACATTTAATCCAATATCAGTACCTGTGCCTAAAATTGTTTCAAATATATTACCAGAGCTTTTTTGCAAATATCCAGTATTTTTTTTACTTTCTTTTTTTTGCTTTTTATCGGTAATATTTCCACCTGATAACCATTCTGACTGATAATTGTTTTTAAAGTCATCTATTGACATTATACCATTTGAAATTTGATTTTTTTTCTTTTTTTTAGCCATATAATCAGCTCCTTACCAAATTACACACCATTTATTCTTTTTATGTGATTGATATTTTGAAGTTATATCAACATAACTTCCGCCACCTTTTCCGTTTCCTACCCATACATAGTATTTATTTCCTGCTTGCCATACATTTTGACTGCCTTTAACAGGTGCAGATGAACCAAATACTTTCTTTACCGTAGAAACCGCTTTTAGTTTTTGATTGTTTATATATTGTGGTTGATAACCATTACTAAAGTAGTAATCGGATTTATTTCGAGCTGTAGTGTTTCCATATGCATCTGCACTAGAAGAATTGTTTAAGCTTCCAGAGCCTCCTGATAATGAATAATTTGAATAAGCTTGCTGTCTTTGTAATGCTACTTCTTGCTTTGATAATTCATATTCTTTTTCCCAACGTTGTTGTTCTTGCTCCATTTGTTGTAATTTTAATTCCATTTCTCTTGTCCACTTTAACCATTCTTCTTGATCTTTAGCTTCCTGATATAATTGATTCCATACAGTATTCCATCTATCACTATAGTCTTTATCAATGCTACGTTGTGCCTCTTCTTGTTGTAACAATAATTGATTTTTATATTCAAAACCTTGTAATGAAAGTTCTAATTGTTTTTGTTGTGCCTCATATGCTAATTGTGCTAAAGCACTACTATTTGCAAGCTGAGCTTCCTTAATTCCGTTGTTATAGTCTAAAATAATATTATTGTAACTTTCTCTAGCTGTAGATACTCTGCTTTGATATGTATTCCAATAACCTGACTGAGTAGTTTCGCTCCACCCAGAACTACCTAAACCACGTTGTCCCATAGCTTGATTTTGGCTTCCATAAGCATTTTGTTGTTTCATATAATCTTGATATGAAGCTTTTTGCTCTTTAGTATAATCTTTGTCAGCTTGTTGTTTTTGTTGCTCTATTTGTTCAATTTGAAAGTCAGTTCTTTGTTGTTGCAATTCTGATTGTTTTTCTGCCCATTGTTTACTTGCTTCTATTTGCGCATCGTAATATTGTTGAGAACTATCAATCATCCCTTGATACAAGTTATTGCTATCTTGTAATGCTTGATTTTTTTGTTCTTCTATTCCCTTTAACCTAGGGTCATTTTCGTTTACTGTTGCCATAGTTACTCCCTTCTACCTCTTCAAATAAGCGCCTACATAAGCTTCAATTATGCACTTATTTATCTTAAAAGGTTTATTATTTGAAAATTTTAATTGCATACTTTCCCATTTTTTCTTTTTTATTTTTGCTACTATATAACCTTTGGTATTTACAAAATCATTTATTTTTTGAAATTCACCATTATTTATTTTTATAGATATTGTAATATTTCCATCTAAATCTACTTTAAATCCTTTTTTATTAGTTGTCTTGCCATAATGTGGATATTTAAATTCATCATCTAAAGTACACCAATAAGCTTCAATATCCCTTTGAGTATCATTATTAGTTAAAGTATAAATTTTATTATCACCACATAAATAAAGTACACCGTCTTTAATCTGTGCACTTGTAACATTTATTGGTAATTCCCAATAATACCAATTATATTCTATATGATTTTCTATTTGAGTACGCGCATTATAATCAGCTAAATATATATGATTATCTATACATACTAATAAATAGCCCTCCCATTCGATTAAAATCATATCTTTATAATTTGGCTCATTTAATAATTTGCTATCTACAAATAAGCTACGATGGGCAATTATTTGTTCTGTTGTAATATCAGTACTCGTTATACCTTCCATACCTCTATTACTAAAGAAACATATATCATCATTAAAATTTATTCCCGCACCATCACAGCCTAATGAAATAGAAGAATGAGTACTAGGATATACCGTTTCATAATCGCCAGTATTCTCATTTAATTGTGTAGTAGGAACGTGATAAAAAATAGTAGTATTATGCTGACTTGGTTCTTTTAATACCCATAAAGCATTATTGCCTGGTATCATAGCCTTAACTTTAGTACTATCTACACCCTCGCAATAATAAGCTAAATCACTAACATAACGAGGGTCTGCAGTACCAATAATACCATTAAATTCACAATGGAAAATATAATTAGGATAATCTTGATTTCCACTAAAGAATATCCTATCATCAAATACTGTTGCCATAGTACACTTTTTAATTCTATTAGCATACTCAGGGTTAGTTTTAGTAAATTCTATTTTGACATTATCTTGCCCTTCCGTAAGAGGTTTTTCTGGTGGCTCGTTAAAATTAACAATACCTCCCAGCAAATCAACAGTATAATTTTTTACCAATTCATCGTTTACCCACACTTTATCTATACTTTGAAGTTCTTTTGTATCGAGAGCATAGCCAGTAGATTCTCCATCAGCGCAAAATGAATTTTGTCTTTTCCCTGTAAGCAAATTAACATCTTGATATTGTTTGCCTCCACCAGATGGACTTCTACTAATTGAAGTTAAAGGTACTGTTCCCTCGACGTCTTTTAAAGTTTCACCATTATATTCTAAATAATTTATGCCATCTTTAATAAATAAAATATTATTGCAAATAAACGAATGGCTTTTAGCCGGGTTCATTCCTTGTTCTTTAATAACTTTCTTTTCTTTAGTAACCATATTTATATCATAAAGTGATACTCCACAATGAACTATCATATGGCCAATAGTATTTACTGTATAGAAAAATAAACCGAATATGGTGTTGTCATATTCGGCTATTAAATCTAATCCTGGTCTTGTTTCTATGCCTTGTTCTTTTTTATAGTTTTTCCACACGTTTAAGGCATCTGGTGAATGATATAGAGAAACTTCGTCTTTTCTATGACTGAAATCAACACCTTTAAAATTTGCATACTCTCTTGTTATTAATGTTCCACTTACACTCATTAAATACCACCTATTTCTTCAATATAAACACTTGGCATAGACTTTCTAGGGTCTAGCATTTGTTTTCTTTGTTCATATAAATTAGTATATAGATTTCCATAGTTATTAGATACGTCAGCACTTAATAATAGTCCTGCTACTCCATAAGGCATAATTTCAACTGCATCAGGGTCTAATTCAAAAGTATAATCATCTGGTGTGTCCATAGTGATTCTTTCAGGATATTTATAATAAAAAAATCGTGCTATTCCAGTTTCCTTAAAAGTAATAAGGCTACGTTCTTTTTCGTATTCAACACCTTTAATAATATCTAATTGATAAATATTATCATCAATTTCATTAACCATCATTGTTTGGCCTTCAAATACTTCTTCTTCTTTGTATGCTTCTATTTTTTTATATCTAGCCATTTCATTTTGAATGATATTTATGCATCCATTCATTTTGGTAGATAAATCAGTATCTTCGGTTAAATAATCATTTTCTTCACTATATTCCTCTATTAACGCATAAGTTTCTATCTTAAGCTCTTCTAGTGTCATATTATCACTCTCCTGGATTTATTTCGTCATAAATGTTCTCAATATCCTTGATTTCCTCTTTTAATTCTTCCAAAGTATATACTTGAACTTGTGGCATAATATAACCAATTTGTTCATTCCATACTAAAACTGTCCCCTCTGGATACTCTACTTCAGTTTTAGAATATTCTTTCACTTTAATACTTTCTACTGTATATTCCTTATTGATTTCAGTAGTAAGTATTCTATCCTTTAATACTTGATGAACGGTTTTGTCTTCGGTCCATTCATCAAAAGTTAAATCTTTTGTTACTTTTCTCCCATATATTTGTTTTAAGTTTGGTCTTACTGTATAAAGTTCCATTTTTCTTTGTTTTTGTTCTTTTGACATTTTATATCCTCACTTTCATTTTGGCCGTGTTTGTTGGAATTGCACCAACTATACTTTTAACACGATAAAAGAGAGGGACATCCTCTCTTTATTCACTAGGACTTAATGTAAGCCCTGTTAAATCTAACACTTTAGATGTATCACCATTCTTAAGTGTTATTGTTTGTGTATTTGAATGTAATTGTACTACCAATATACCATCTTCGTCTAAAGTACCTTTACCCTTTGTTTTAGCTTCTGATAACTCCCAATTAATTGTTTCGCCCTTAGTTGCTTCTTCGCATTTAACTGCTAAAAAGTTCCCTTTGGCACTTTTAGAAAATTGAGAAAAGCTTTCAACATATTTTGAAGTTCCAGTTACTTTATTTTCTTTAAGTTGGATATTATCTTGAATATCAGTTACATTCATTCCTAAAACTTCGCCCTCTGGTAAGTTTATAGTTACCGTTTTTTGGGCTGGCTTAGGGTGTCACTTGTATTTTTTGCTTGAAAACAACAATTTCTTTTGGTCTTGTGATTTTTGCTCCAAACACATATAATCCTTTTAATGCGTCTTCGAATGCATCTTCTGGTCTATATGCTTCTACTTTATCAATTTGTTCAGCGAATGCGATTGCTTTTGAAGTTCTTAAAATGTTGTAAACTTCAGTATTACCTTCATTTTGTGGTAATAAGTTTTCAATAGAAACTAGTGCGTTACCATATCTACCAATATAACCTTTTTTAGCCATTTCAACATTGTTAGTAAATAGTTCAGTTAATCCTTGTCTCATTTGAGTATAGAATTTAGGGTGTACTTCTGCGTGGAAAGTGTCAGTAGTTTTACAATTATTACCATATAAAACTGCGAATGCATCTTCAACTAAAGAAATAGCATTTTCTTTAGTTGCGTCAACTGCATCACCTGTATTGGCAATTTCTTCACTTTCGACAGCCGTTTTAACTAAACTTGCTACATACTTGTCGCCTTCTTCAGCTAAAGCTAATGTTCCTTCTTTAGCTGTAGTTTCCATAGCTCCTGGTACACTTTGGGCTCTTTTAACATCGTCAATTGCAATATTGAAATAATAAAATTGGTCTAATTTTAAGGTTTGGTCTTTTGCACTAATATACTCTTTCTCAATAGGAGTCCCTGGAGTATATTTTTTTACTGTTGGTCTTACAGCATTTAAAATTTTAACTTCTTTCGCATTCTTAGTATCTCTTTGAAAAGTAAAATCACAATGGTTTCTTAAAGATGTGATTGTTTCCAATGCTCTAATATAGGCTTGATGCCATACTGTTTGCATAGCTACATCCATCTAAATCATTCCTTTCTTATCATAGATTTTCGAACAGCTTCAAAAACTTTTGGATTACTTAAATCATCTAAAGTCATTTTTGCAATTTCTTCTTCTGTATAAGTATCTTTAATTGTTTCTGATTTTCCTGTTCCTGCCATACTGCCCATTTTGGCTGTTTCTTTTTTTGGTTTGGCATATTTTAAGTACATTTCATACTTTTCCTTTTGAGATAAATTTTCATTTAACTTGTTAGAAAAATCCTTATATGCAGGGTCTTCTAAAGCTTCTTGGCTTACACCAATACTAGCTAAAGCTTTAACGTCCTCTTGTCTTTTTCTTTCTTTTGCAAGTTTAGTGAATAACATTTTATCTCTAGGTGTCATATTATCAACACCAATATTAGCTAATTTATCAACTTCTTCCACTATTGCTTCATAGCCATCATCAATAATGTCCTGAGCTTCAGCATCTGCCAATACCTTTAAGTCACGTTCATTGTAACTTTGAGTAGGTACCTTAATGCCTCTCTCTTCATAGAGCTCTTCAAGACTTTTAACAGCATCGCCTAAGTTTTCAGTACCTGTGCCTGCTGTTAATAATGGTTCAATTTTGCCATATTTCTTTTCGAACTCTTTCTCAATTTTTCTTCTTTCACGATTTATCTTTTTAGGTAATATCTCATCTAGTCGTTGATTAACTAGTTTCTCTACTTCCTCATCGTGATTAGTCTGATTTTGAGTATCTGTTAACTCAATATCTTCCTCAACAACTTCTTCTACTGGTTGTTCCACAGTATTTTCAGCAGTCTCATCGACTACGGCGTCATTTGTTTCTTCAAACATTTTTCTACCTCCTATTTTTTGACTGGTGTTTGACTTCACCTTATCCATAGCTTTTTATGTCTTCAATGCTTGGACATCTAAAAAACACCTTAATAGGTGTTATTCAGCTTCTTCAGTAGTTTGAGGTTCTTCATCTTCCTCATTTTCCTCAGTATTTTCTTTTTCGTTCATTTTTTCTTCTGCAAAGGCTTCTAATTGCTGTAATCTGGCTTCATTCATTTGACTAGCTTGTGATTCAGGGTCTGCATTGATAAATTGCATTGCCTGTTGTTGCATTAATTTACCTTGTGCATCAATTTGAGCTATTTTCATCTGTTCTTCTCTGACCATATCACACATTTCAAGTATCTTTTGTTTAGGTGCTGAAGCATTGTCTGGTAAAGCTTCGGCATATATTCTTAATTGTGGTTCCATCTGTGGTGATAAGAAACCCGCTTTTAAAAGGTTTTCTAGAGTTAATTCCTGCGCATATTTATCGAATGGTGAACTAGGTGTAATATCCACTTTAACAGTAGCTTTTAGATTTTCTATTACCGTAGATGGGATATTTACTAATTGAGTATATTTTTCTCCAGTCTGTGGGTCTAACTGTTCTTCTTCTAGTGTCATCCCATCTTGGGCATATACAGCCCACATATCGAGCCATATCCTAGCTAATTCTTCTACAAATTGTTTTAATGCTATAGACTGTTTTACCATAGGTTGTTGTGAAGCTTGTTGTACTGCTAAAATAGCTTTACCACTTGCTTCACTTGGGTCTATACCACCAGTAGCAATATCGCTAGTATTTTTTAATTCTCTAGTTATACTAATTAAATCATTCATTGTTTTAAAAACATCAGCACTCATCTGAGCAGGCTGTACATATCCAAACAACTTTGATACATCATCTACTGTGCCATCATCAGTTTTTAATACAGCGCCTACTTTGTTTGCCATATTATGATTAATAATTTTAGAAATATTTATAATCTTTTGTGGATATGCCGTTTGTTTTACAGTTAATAAAACTCTTGCTAGGGATTTATTTAATTCTAACTGATTAGGAATTAAGTATCTTACTTCTCCTTCGCCTCTAGCACTTCCTTTTTTCTTTTTCCATAAATAATGTGCTACAGGATATAATGATAACCCAGTATCTTCATTATCTTTGATATCGACATATCTAGTAGCTTGTGAAAAATGAACTGTGCCATTTTCTTTCCACATTTTAGTAACTAATGTACAATTATCATCTTTTTCTATTTTCGCATCTTCACCAGGCTCTTCAAATGTATCATTATCACCAATGATATATTTTATTTTTTCTTCAGCTACACCTTCTTGTCTAGCTATTGCCTGTACTTCTAAAATTGATTTTCTTTGATTTATAATAATAGATGGCTGTGATTGAATGTCATCGTTTTGTTCATTACCATATTGAATATTATTCTTATCAATTATTTCATTTCTAGGGTTTTGATTTTCTTCATCATAGTCTACATAAACGACAGCTTCATCATTAACACAAGCTTGTTCTGTAATTTCACGGACTTTCACATCAAATTGGTCCTTTTCCCATATATGCCCAGCTTTTTTATTTAACATTTCACAAACTTGTTCGGCTGTAGCTCTAAACTCTTTATTTTCAAAGTTTTCACTATTAAAGACAATTGCCCACAAATTTTGATTTAAAATACCAACTTTATGATTAACAATGGTCTCAATAAAATTGTATTGTGCCTGTTCTATACCTTCTACTTTTGCACCTTCCCATTGATTACCATTAAACATTCTATAATTTCGGTCAGTATCTCTAAATATGTTTTGCATACGCATATAATTTCTGCCGTGTTCAAATAGCGTCCACACATCAGTTTCTTTAAGTTCTTTTAAATCCATTATCTCACCCCACTATCTAGGTACATCTTTTTGGCCTATCGGTGTACCATCGTAATTGTCAATGTTTTCCATTATAATTTTGTTTCTTTCAAGTTCTTTTTCCTGCTCTTTTTTGTCTTTATATTTATCAATAGCCTCTTTTGGACTAGGCATTTTAGGAAGTTCTATATCTTCCCCTTTAGATACTATTTGTCCTATCTTTGCTCCAAATAAAAAGCATAGTATGTTCGCTATGCTAATAACTGCTATAATCATTATTGTTTCCATTTTTATCACTCTTTCTAAATAATTGTTATTTCTTCACCATAATCATAAGTATTATTATCTTTAAACATATCTCCAAAATCATTATGCAATGGTATACTAATGTTTTCAGCACTAAATGTTACTTGCCCTCTTGCTTCGTGTGCTATCGCTAAGCCCATCATTTGGTCATCGTGTCCACCTTCAGGAGCTTCTATTCTACCTTTTTCGTTTCGTATAATAGTAAGTAGTTCTAACAAGGTGTCTTCATCATTTATTGTTTCAGTATGTTCTCTTACTATTTGAATTAAGCCTGATAAAATTGTGGGTCTAGTAAGTGATGTTGTTTTAAAACCAAATTTTTTCTCAGTCTTTCCTGTGTACTCATCTATTTTTTCTCGTACATATTGGTTTTTATATCCTAGTCTTTGTAGTTCCCTAATAGGAAAACTATCAAAATTAGATTCGATAGCAATTAAAGCTTCGTGTAATCCATAACTATCCCTATTAGAATAGTATTTGCCTAAACAATACATTTGTCTAGTATATAAATCAGCATCTAATTGGTGTTTTAATACTGCTACTTGATTTCCTGTTCTAGCATCTAATATGTGTCCTGTGAAATAATCACTACCATCACCTGCTGTGTCTCCACCAATACAATATTTTGTTTGTGCTGGCACATTTGGTACTTGATATATCTTTATATAACCATTTTTATCATTTATCCATTTAATATTAGATATTTTTTGCCCTTTTGGTTTTGTATCATCGTATATATATTCAAAATATCCAATTTTAAGTGGCTTCTTAAGATTATCGAGTCTTGCTTGTATCTTTCTAGCATCAAATACTGTTTTACCTAATACACCCCATTTACCTAGACAATAGACGTCATAATAATATGGGTCCGTATCTTTATAACTCTCTAGTAAGTTTTTATATGGCTCATCTAAAAAGTCGTTGTTTTTATAAGTGCTATGGCATATTGTTACATTATCGTATTTCTTATCAAAGAAACGTTTTTTTAGCCAATGATTTACGTCTATAGGGTTAAAGCTAATTGTTATTTGTTTATTTGTTCCTTTACCTCTTAAACGTACATCTAATTGTTTAAAATCACTTTCTAATATTTCGCTTGCTTCTTCTATCCATACGTCTGTAAGTTCCCCTTTACTAAATGTTATAGATTTTAATTTTTCTACATCATCTAGTCCAGCGAATACTATTTCATTACCATTAAGTAAACATTTGATTCTTAAATCACTTTCATTTATCTTAAAATGTTCATTTAATTTCCACTTGGATATTACTTGTTTAAAAAGTGCGAATGTACTATCACGATTACTCTTACCAGTTTTCCTGACTGCTAATAAGTTAAGTCTTTTCTCTTTTAGTATTCTATACAAGTATCTTTCTACTATAAAATAACTCTTACCACTACCAGCACCACCATATAAGACTAAATATCTAGTTTTACATTCTAGGTATTTCAAAAAGAACTTATTAAATACCTTTTTAGATATTTTTATTGTAAGTTCTTTAATCATCTTCTAACTCTACCTTTATTTCAGTAACACCGATGTTGCCTTCTATTTTGCTTACATACACACCACTCATTTTATTTAGTGTGTCTAGTGCTTTTATTTTTGTATCTAATCTGGCTTCTTTGTCTCTATCAACAGGCTCTCCATCTTGCCAGAATGTGTCTTTGTCTTTTATCTCGCCATTAACAACTTTGGTAAGCCATTCCATACGTTCTTTAGCACTCATAATAGTATCGCTTTCAAGTTCTCCTATTAACTCTTTATACCTTATCTGAACCTTATCTGTGTTAAATAAGGCACTAGCTTTACTATCTATTGCTTCATCACTATAATTTACTTGGTATGCTTCTTTGTATGCTTGTCTTTGTGACATACCTTTAACTATGTTTTGTATAAAGTTCTCTTGCTTTATATTTAATTTATTAGATGGCATATATTATCACCTCTATTCTTCTAATAGATAAGTAAGCCAAAATACAGACTCTTTTAGTTTTATAAGTGCTGTGTTTCTTTCTTCACTTTCTATTACATAGTTTTCTATATAATCTATCACTGTAGATAATAAATTTATAAATTCTTCTAATTCCATATTCTCACCATAATAAAAAGCCACATTATGTGACTTTA
>CANQNL010000015.1 GCA_947625215.1 uncultured Bacilli bacterium
TATAGTGAACAATAAATACATAGAAGATTTTGAAAAATTATATTCCATTTTATATAAAACAATGGGCAATTATTCTAATTTTGGCGATTATGATATTATATATATTGGTTATCCAATTTGGTGGAGTGATATGCCCCAAATAATATATACGTTTTTAGAATCATATAATTTTGATGATAAAATTATTATTCCATTTTCAACTCACGGCGGTTCAGGCCTAGCTGGTACGGTTAATAAAATAGAAGAAAAACTTACAAGATCGACAGTTATACCTAATGCTTTTACCATTTCTAGAGATATAATGGAAAAAGCACCTGATGAAGTTAAAACGTGGTTAGATGAAATTGGCACATTAAAACCAGTAGAAAATTAATCTACTGGTTTTTTATTAATAGTTTTCAGCTTTTAATTCAAAATAAGCTTTTGGATGAGCACATACTGGACAAACCTCTGGAGCTTCTTCACCATAGTGAACGTGTCCACAATTGCGGCAAACCCACATTTTAGGTGCTTCACTTTTAAACACTTTTTCTTCTTTAACAGAGTCTAATAGTTTTAAATATCTTTCTTCGTGTTCTTTTTCAATTTTACCTACTTCTTCAAAAAGATAAGCGATATGATCAAAGCCTTCTTCTTTAGCTGTTTTGGCAAATTCGGCATACATATCTGTCCATTCGTAATTTTCTCCTTCAGCAGCTAATTTTAAAGCTTCTTTTGTATCTACTTTTAAGCTATCTTTAATATCACCACCAAATAATAGTTTTAACCATAATTTAGCGTGTTCCTTTTCATTATTAGCTGTTTCTTCAAAAATAGCAGCTATTTGCTGATAACCTTCTCCTTTAGCTGTACTAGCAAAATATGTATATTTATTTCTAGCTTGGCTTTCTCCAGCAAAAGCAGTTAATAAATTAGCTTCTGTTTTACTTCCTTTTAATTCCATAATATATCCTCCTTAATTATTATTAATTTAGTAATTTATTATTTCTAATAAATACACTTACATTATAACATATTTAAATCTTAGATTAAAGATTTTTATGATGATAATTTTTTAGTGAGTTCATTATACTGACTTATAGTAGCGGTTTCTCTAAAAACAATTTTATCATTTTGAATATCCCACTTACCCTTATTTTGAATTAAGAGATTTAAAACAGCTTCTTCGCCATTTAAAAGTGTAGTTAGTTTCTCATTAGTTGCCTTGATATTTTCTGTAGCCGTCGCAAATTTAGTATCAATAATATTATTCATAAGTTCAGTGTATAGTTCTGTATAATATTCATCTAGTTTTTTATCTTCAATATTTTTTTTAACAGCTTCTGGTGAAGACATTTCAGTAAGTTTATTAACGCTGTTATTTAACTCTTCTCTAGTTTTAGCAATAAAAGCTTTACTTTGAACAAAGTCTGGGCCATCATTCTGATAGTTACTAGCCGTAAGCATATTTGTAAGTTCTTTAGCCTCGCTGATTTTTGAAATACTTTGAAGAGTCTTGGCATATTCATCTAAATAATCTTTAATGGCTTCTTCTACAACCGCATAATCACCTTTAGTTTTTACGCCACTATTAAAATTATCTTTGGTAAGATCTTTATCAGCTAATGGTTTTATCTCTTCTCTTAAAATGTCTTCTTGTTTTAAATCAGTAATTAAAATATAACCAATAACTCCTAAAATAACGACTATTAAAGCGATCATTATTATAACAACATTTCTTTTTAATTTTCTTCTTTTTTTCATAGAATTCCTCCTAAATAACATTATACCATTTATACTATTTATGTAAATAATTAATTAAAATTTACAGGATGACTCATTATTTCAATAATTAAATCCATATTATCATCTTTAGCCATAATATTTTTCTTAATAACTCCGCATTTTTCACATTTATATATTATTTTATATGTTTTTTTAAATTTTTCTATGGCTATAGGTTTTAAAATACCGTGACATCCCGCTTTTCTATCTCCAGGATTAATATCAACGTGTTTTGAACAAAGACATTTTGGGCAATGATCTCTTGCCGTATAACCTAAAGCTTTTACTTTTTCCCGGCAAACTTCACAAACAAAGTCCTCATCTTTCATTGTAAATTTTTTTGTATTTTCCATAATATCTCACCATTACCATCATATCACATTAAAAACAAAAACCAAAATATTATAAAAATAGAAAATTTGTTTTAATTTTCTATTAACTTAAAATTAGTATTTTATAGGCAATTTTAATCTTCTTTCTTATTAGCCACAATATAATCTAATACTTCCTTACAAGTAGTACTAAAATCTTCATAATTAGTTTTAAACCATTTTAAATTCATTTGGTTATTGAACCAAGTATATTGTCTTTTAGCATAATGTCTACTACGTTGTTTAATTAAATCTATCGCTTTATCTAAAGAAATATTACCATCAAAATATTCAAACAATTCCTTATAACCAATTGGTGTCATTACCGCTTTAGATCTAATACCAGAATCATATAAAAGTTTAGCCTCATCTAATAAACCATCTTCAAGCATTTTCTCTACCCTTTGATTTATTTTATAATATAAGACATCTCTATCAGCCGTAAGACCAATAAACAAAGTATCATATAAAAGTTTATCCGTTTTTTCTTTTTCACTAAATGGTTTTTGACTCGCTTCATAATAATTTAAAGCACTTATTATTCTAACTCTATTATTTAAATGTATTGTTGTTTCAGGATCTACTTTTAATAATTTTTGATATAATTCATCATTACTAAAGCCTTCATATTCATTATTAGCTTTTTCACTAAACTGATAATCATATAAAGCTGCTTTAATATATAAACCAGTTCCACCCACAAATATAGGTGTTTTTCCACGTTTTAATATATCATCAATAACTTTTCTGGCATCTTTCTGATAGTCAAAAACTGAATAATCTTTAGTTATATCTACTGCGCTAAGTAAATGGTGCGTTATTCCTTTAGTATCATCTACTTTATTAGTCGCTATATCCATACCTTTATATACTTGAGTACTATCAGCATTAATAATTTCACCGTTTATTTTACTAGCTAAATATAAACTAAGCTCTGTCTTACCAGTTCCAGTTGGACCTGTAATTACGATAACCATTATATCACCTTACTTTATAAACATACTATCACCGAAAGAAAAAAATCTATATTTTTCTTTTACCGCTTCATTATATGCATTTAAAATATTTTCTTTTCCCGCTAAAGCACTAACAAGCATAATTAGTGTCGATTTTGGTAAATGAAAATTAGTAATTAATTTATCTATAGCTTTATATTCATAACCTGGATAAATAAAAATATCGGTATAACCACTACACTCTCTAAATGTTCCATACAAATTCATAATTGTTTCTAACGTCCTTGTGGTTGTTGTTCCTACACTAATTATATTTTTGCCATTTGCTTTAGTTTTATTTAATAAATCGGCAGTCTCTTTACTCATAGAATAAAATTCACTATGCATTTTATGATTTTTAACATCACTTACAGCTACTGGTCTAAAAGTACCTAAACCAACGTGCAGAGTAATATAAGCAATATTTACCTTCTTTTCTTTTATTTTGCTTAGTAATTCCTTAGTAAAATGTAAACCGGCAGTAGGAGCTGCAGCGCTACCTGGATTTTTGGCATATACAGTCTGATAACGATTTTGATTTTTTAATTTTTGATGAATATAAGGTGGAAGAGGCATCTCACCTAACTCATCTAAAACTTCATATAAAAGGCCATTATAAAGCAGTCTAAAATATCTGATACCATCATCTAATACCTTTGTACATCTAGCCTTTAATAAACCACCACCAAAACTAATCATCGTTCCAACTTTTACTCTTTTAGCTGGTCTGGCTAAACATTTCCACTCATATTTTTCCTGACTAAGCATTAAAATTTCAATCGCTGCACCAGTTTCTTCTTTAATGCCATAAAGTCTAGCCGGAATAACCTTAGTATCATTTAAAACTAAAGTATCCCCAGGATTTAAATAATCGATAATATCCGTAAAATGCTTATGAGTTATTTCACCAGTTTTTCTATCCAAAACCATTAATCTAGAAGTATCTCTTTTAGAAAGTGGAGTTTGAGCAATTAGCTCATCTGGAAGTTCATAATCAAAATCATCAGTTTTCATTTTATCACTCCCCAAAAATATCAGTTTGTTGATTTAATTTTAAATGTTTGTATGCTTTTTCAGTAACCACTCTACCACGACTTGTTCTTTTAAGAAAGCCATTTTGTAGTAAATATGGTTCATATACATCTTCAATCGTCGTAACTTCCTCACCAATTGATGAAGCTAAAGCATCAATGCCTACTGGGCCGCCATTAAATTTTTCAATTATCGATTTTAACAGATTATAGTCGGTTTCGTCAAGTCCTAAACTATCAACTTTAAGTTTATCTAATGCAATTTTAGTTATTTTTAAATCAATGTGGCCACTACCTAAAACTAAAGCATAGTCACGCACTCTTTTAAATAATCGATTAGCAATTCTAGGTGTTCCTCTACTTCTTCTAGCTAGTTCTAAAGCAGCCTCTTCATCTATTTCACAATTAAGAACCCTACTTGTACGAAGAACAATTTGTTTGAGTTCTTCTTCAGTATAAAAATTAAGTTTAGAAACAATTCCAAACCTATCACGAAGTGGACCCGTTAAATCACCAGCACGAGTCGTTGCACCTACTAAAGTAAAAGGTGGAAGATCAATTCTTATATTACGACTTGACGATTCACTACCAACAATAATATCTAAAGTAAAATCTTCCATAGCCGAATATAAGATTTCTTCAATATATCTAGGTATTCTATGAATTTCATCAATAAATAAAACATCGCCGGGCTCTAAAGTCGATAGGATAGCTGCAAGATCTCCACTTTTTTCAATTGATGGTCCGCTTGCTATTTTAATATTCGTTCCTAGTTCATTTGCAATAATATAAGCAAGAGTTGTTTTTCCTAAACCAGGTGGCCCATACAATAAAACGTGATCTAAAGATTCTTCACGCATTTTGGCGGCTTTAATAAAAATTGCTAAATTGTCTTTAACCTCATTTTGACCTATATATTCATCAATACTATCGGGTCTAATAGTCCCCTCAAAAGTATCCTCTTTAAGCTCGTGATTTGTTATAACACGTTCATCCATAATTTCACCTCAATTTCTTTTGATATGTTTTTATATTTACTCTTTTAACTTTTTCTAAATAACATTTCCCACATAATGGTTCATATTCATAACCACTAGCGCCATCGATAATAATTTCAGGGCCTTCATATTCAAATTCACCAGCATATTTTCGGCCGACAAATCTAGCGATTTCACCACACTGGCATAAAGTTTTAATTTCCTCTATTTCATCAGCAATAACTAGTAAACGTTGACTTCCTTCAAAAGCTTCCATTTTAAAATTATTTCTAAGGCCATAACAAATAATAGGAATATCAATTACTTTACTCACTAAGTAAAAATCATCAATTTGCTGTTTAGTTAAAAACTGTGCTTCATCGATAAAAATTGAACTTATATTATCTAGTTTTCCTGCAAGTACGGAAACAACATCATCATTACTCTTTAAAATAATGTTTGTTTTTTTTGAAAGTCCTACCCTAGTTTCTACAAATTCTCCGCCTTTAGTGTCAATTTCCGGTTTTATAACTAAAACCTTAAAACCGTTTTCTTCATAATTGTAAACGGTTCTAATTAAGTCTAAACTTTTACCAGAATTCATTGTCGCATATTTAAAATGAAGTTTAGCCATCATACACCTCCAAAATAATCCATATCACCTATTTTTCTAATTGCTTTATAAAAAGGATAAATTGTTAAAAATAATCCAAATATCATCACCACTACTACACCTATTATGGTAAGTTTAATTTGTGGCACTAATGAAATTACATATAACCCCGTTAAACTAAGCGGAATTGCTGTAATTATATATAATATTTTTTTTAATATATCTTTTGTTTCACGTTTTCTAATTTTATTAAATAATGATATTCCAAAATAAATAATCCAAGAAAGTAATAAAATTATTCCGGTTATAAAAATTAGTAAACTGATAATATTTGTCACCAAAGCCATTAACAACCACCTACTTTAAAAGTAATTTCAAAGCCTCTTTAATTTGAACTTCTATATCATCATTTGGATTAATCATTTTAACAATTTTATTTATATCAGCACTTTTATAACCTAAACTTTTCAAAGCTTCTGTTAATTCTTCAAAATTATTAGAAGTTACTTCATCTTTAGATACTAACTTACCTTTTAAATCTAAAATAATTTGCCTAGCTACTTTATCCCCTATTTTAGGAAATTTTTTAAGATATAAAATATTTTCTCTTTCAATCGCATCAATAATACCTTCGGCACTACCTAAAGCCATCATCGGAAGAGCCATTTTACAGCCAAGGCCTTTAACTGAAGTTAATTTTAAAAATAAATTTTTTTCTTCTAACGATTTAAACCCATATAAACTAATTTCATCTTCTCTTACATATTCATATAAATATATTTTGTATTCCGTTCCTATTTCAAATGAATAAGGATTAGCCGTATAAACCAAATACCCTATTCCGTTATTGTCAATGACAATATAACCACTATCGATATCTGTTACGATTCCTTTAATATACGCATACATATCTATCACCACTTTAATTATAACATATTTTCTAGGTAATTGATAGATACAAATGTTCTATTTGTGAATTATTAACTAAATATGTTATAGTGTTTATACAAAATACGGCAATAAATTCATTTTTAATAAGTTATTTTTATAATATATAGTAATGGGGTGATTATAAATGCTTATAAAAGAACTACTTGAAATTAAAAATACTAAATTAATTAATGGAAATGAAAATGATAAAATAAATTATTATTCAATTAGTACTAAAGATATTAAAAAAAATACTTTATTTATTCCCTTAATGGGCAAAACTGATGGCCATAATTATATTATAGATGGGGTAAATAATGGGATATCTGGTTTTGTAGTAACTAAAAATCATAGTGACATTATTAAAAAGGCTTTAGAAATCAATAAAAAATTAATCATTATTGAAGTTCATAATTCTTTAACTTTCCTGCACGATCTCGCTACTAAAATTAGACAAAATATCGATATACCCGTTATTGCTTTAACTGGCAGCTATGGTAAAACTAGTCAGCGTGAAATGATTTTAAGTGTTTTAAATGAAAACTTTAAAGTTTTAAGTACCCAAAATAATTTCAATAATGAAATTGGAATGCCTCTTACGCTCGCTAATTACAATAATGAAGATATTATTCTTTTAGAGCTTGGCACTAACCATATGGGTGAAATTGCCTTTTTAAGAGATATATGTAAGCCAAATATAACCTTAATTACCAATATCGGTTCTGCACATATTGGCAACTTTAAAAATTTAAGAAATACTTTTAAGGAAAAAACAAGTATTACTAAAGGATCTAAATATTTCTTCCGTAATATGGATGATATAATGCTAAAGAAATATAAGCCTAAAAATATGGAAATTATAAGTTATAGTATTTTAGATGAAAATATCACTAATATTATTTATGGAAATAAAAATAGATATACAGTTAAAATTGATCAGGACAGTTATAAAGTTACCATCAATAGTGATATTAAATATTTAATTAATTACTCTATTGCAGCTATGAAAATAGGCCTTTTACTTGGAATGCCTATTAAAGATATTATTAAAGGAATAAGTAAATTTAAAGTAACATCTGGCCGAATGGATAAAATTACAAATGGAAAATATATTTTAATTAACGACTGTTATAATGCTTCTTTTGAAACAATGATTAATGGTCTTAATTATTTTAATAATAGCGCCTACCCTAGTAAAATAGTTATTTTAGGGGATATTCTTGAGCTCGGTAAAAAAAGTCATAAAATTCATAAAGAAATAGCTAAATATATTATTAAAAACAAACTAAATTTCAAAGAAATCCATTTAGTTGGAAAATATATGCTTAATACTTACAAAATGCTTAAATATAAAGGTTTTACTGTCTTTCACTATAAAACAATAGATGAGGTTAATCCTAAAATCATAAAAAATAATTCGGTTTATTTAAAAGCCTCTAATGGAATACAGTTATATAAATTAATTCCTAAAGAAAAAACGTCCATATAAGACGTTTTAAAATTTTCTTTTTACAAAATATCTAATAATTAATATTTCAAAAATTATATATACAAGTAAATATATGAACATTAGTATTTCATTGAATACGCCAAGTTCAAAACTATCGATGATGGCTGGAATATCATCTGGAAATAAACCTAAAAAACTAAAAGCATCATTTCTTAAATAATTCAATTTTAAATAAGTAACTATTCTTAAAAAGATATCCACAATTACAATAAAATATATACTAGCATTGAAATTTTTAAAGAAAAATATTACTGCACATAAAGCGACTAAAAATATTATAAGTTGAATTGTCATAAATTACCTCCTACTGCTTTATCAAAATCTTTCCCAAAATCATTTATTTTATTTATATTATAAAAATATATTGAAACTTGATAAGGTGAATTATTATTAAATCTAAATATCCTATAATTAGTTAAATCTAGAACCACTTTATTAATTATATTATCCTTTTTATAAACATCTACTACAATATTATAATTCATCGCCAGTGATAAGTCAGCATCTGTATCAATTTCAAATAAATTTATAAAGCGATCAAGGGGAACTAAATAACGGGTAAAACCATCATTTTTGACTCCAGTTAACTTACCTAATAAATTATTTAACATTATAGAATTAATTTTTAAAATATCATAGTTCAAATCTTGTTTGACTAAAGTGTCACCATTTACTAAATAAAGGTTTTCATTATAATAGTATCTATGATTATCCAAAATAAATTCTATTTTATCGTTGTAAACATTGCCATTTATCTCATTATTTTCATACTGATAACTAAAACTATAACTTTTAATTGTATTAAAATCTGTACCTATATTATTTTCAGAATTAGCGTTAGGGTGATTAGCAGTACCTCTAACAAATAAAATAGCTATCACAAAAAATACTAGCCAAAGGCCTAAAACGACAAATGGATGAGTTTTATCATTTTGCCATAATTCCTTTATTTTTATAAATGTTTTATTTCCCTTTATTCTTTTAAACATACTTCACCTACTTAAGTATTTTTCCGACTATATCCTTATGTCCATTGATAAAATTGATAGCTGGCATTTTAGATTTCCCAGCTGGCTGAATTTCAGTTAAAATAACTTCGCCATTACCAACCTTTACTCCAAATCCATCATTATATAAAGCAACGATTTCACCAATTAAAGCATTTTCATATATTCCCTCGCCTCTTCGGCATTGCCAAACTTTTAGAATATTATCTTCAAAAAGGCAGTAAGCCCCAGGAAAAGAATTTAACCCTCTTACCTGATTAATAATCTCTCTTTTTGTCTTGGAAAAATCTATTTTTTCATCTTCTCTTTTAATATTAAAACCAAATGTTGCCTCTTCTTCATTTTGTTTAACTCTACTATTTGTACCATTTAAAATACTTGGCAAAGTTTCAAGCAAAAGCTCTCTTCCCATTACACTTAATTTATCGTGTAAAGTTGAAGCGGTATCTTCATCAGTAATTTCTAATTCTCTTTGACTTATAATATCACCATCATCCATACCTTCAGCCATATACATAATTGTTATTCCTGTTTTTGAATAGCCATTCATAATAGCTCTATGGATTGGAGCTCCGCCACGAAGTTTTGGCAGCAATGAAGCGTGAACATTAATACACCCTAACCTTGGGATAAGCAAAAGTTCAGGTGGTAAAATCTGTCCATAAGCACACGTTATAATAATATCCGGCTCTAGTTCATTTATTTCTTGAAGTGCTTCTCTTATTTTAATTGGTTGCAGACATAAAATATTATTTTTAGAAGCCACCAATTTAACTGGTGATGGTCTAAGTTCTCCTTTTCTACCGACCGGTTTATCGGGTTGTGTAATTACAGCTTTAATTTTATAGTTTTGAATCAAACCTTCTAAAACTGGAACACTAAAATCAGGAGTTCCCATAAAGATAATTGTTGGATTTTTAGTAATATTAATATCATCTAGATTCATATAATCTCTCCTATCTTTTACTTCTATATTTAATTTTACCATATTTATCTTAAAATAACTACAATTTTAATGGATTTAAATCGACTTCCACCATTACTTTACTATTGGTTTTATATTTATCATTAATAAAAGTTAAAGGCTTTATAATTTCATTAGTCTTTTTAAATTTTATAATTATTCCCATATAATAGATATTATTTAATTTAGGTATATTAGCCGCGCTTGGACCTAGAACAATATTACTTGGTATCTCACTTCTTAAATAATGCGCTATTTTTTCCGCTTCTTCTTTAGCTTTATTATAATCTTTACTACTTATTTTAATACTTGCAAGATTATAGTAAGGTGGATATTTTAAAGCTTTTCTAATTCTAAGTTCTTCTTTATAAAAGTTTATATAATCGTGTTTACTAGCATTAATTATACTGTAGTGATTCATATTAAAGCCCTGAATAATAACTTCGCCTTTTTTGTCACCTCTACCAGCTCTACCAGCTACTTGATTTAATAATTGAAATGTTCTTTCGGCACTTCTAAAATCAGGAATATTAAGAGAACTATCGCCACTTATTACACACACTAGTGTCACATTAGGGAAATCTAGTCCTTTAGAAATCATTTGTGTTCCTAATAAAACATTATATTTATGCTCCTTAAAATCATTGATTATTTTAGCGTGAGCGCCTTTATTTCTAGTGGTGTCGATATCCATTCTAACTGGTTTTGCAAGCGGAAAATTTTCTTTTATTAAACTTTCTAGTTTTTCAGTTCCCATTCCTAATGAATTAATATTTTTACTATGACATTCTGGGCATTCTAAAAGTTTAGGCGCCGTATAGTCACAATAATGACATTTCATACTATTAGTACTTTTATGATATGTAAGTGGAATATCACAATTTGGACATTTATGAGTATATCCACATTCTTTACAGGTCATAACCGTTGAAAAGCCTCTGCGGTTAAGTAAAATAATAGCTTGCTCACCGTTAAATAGTATTTCATTTAGTTTAACTGTAAATTCAGAAGAAAATACTCTATTACCTTTTTTAAATTCTTCTTTCATATCAATTAAAGATACTTTTGGTAAATTGTGATTTATTCTATTTTTCATTTCTAAAAGTTCATATACTCCAGTTTTAGCTCTAGTATAACTTTCAACACTTGGTGTTGCGCTTCCTAAAATAACTGGAATATTATAATTTTTACCTCGCCAAATAGCCACATCAACCGTATTATATTTTGGCATATTTTCTTGTTTATATGTAGATGAATGTTCTTCATCTATTATGATAATTCCTAAATTAGTAAAAGGCGCAAAAACAGCGCTTCTAGCACCAATAGCAATTTTAACTTCACCATTTTCTATCTTACGCCACTCATCGTATTTTTCTCCATCACTAAGAGAACTATGTAAAATAGCCAAAGAACCAAAATGCTTTTTAAAAATACTAACTGTTTGCGGAGTTAAACTAATTTCAGGGACAAGTAAAATAGCCGCTTTACCACTATTTATTACTTTTTCAATTAATTTTATATATACAAGGGTCTTTCCACTACCAGTAACTCCGTGAAGTAAATAAGGTTTAAAAGCGTCTAATTTTATTTTTTGCAAAACCTGTTTTTGTTCTAAGGTAAGTGGATAATCTAATTTTTGAACTTCTTCTTCAGATTCTAGTCTATATACTTCTTCTTTTATTTCTTTAATATATCCTTTATCTAATAAAGTTTTAACAATACTAGAAGAAATATCTGTAGCTTTCTTCTTTAAAACTTTTTTATTTTCTTTAATAAAATTATATACTTCTTTTTGTTTTTCAGTTTTTAATTCTGGTTTATCATTACTTACAGTTAAAAAACTAATATATTTTTTATTAACATTAAAACCATTTTTAGCTTTTAATGCACTTGGAAGCATTGTTTGATATGCCGTAATTAAAGGTGATAAAGTTTTTTTACTAATATATTTACCTAAACGCATCATTTCTTTATTAATGACTGGTTTATCATCAATAACTGAAATAATTTCTTTTAATTCATAATCAAACTGTCCTTCTTTTTTTATATCTAAAACAAAACCTTCTAATTTTCTTGGGCCAAATGGGACAAGTACTCTAACCCCTATTTGTAGTTTCATTCCATCAGGAATTTTATAGGTAAATGTTTTATCAACAGCTTTGGCTTTTATTTCAACTAATACTTCAGCAAACATATTATCACCTTGATTTAATTTTATCAAACAGTTGTTTGGTAGTCAATAATATTGAGAAAAAAACGTTAATTTCAAGCTTAAAAAAACCAAATCATATTAAAATTTGGTTTTATAAAGTTCTACTATTTGTATTTGGAAGTTCCTGATATTTTTCTAACTGTTTAGCAACTCCAAAAACTAAAACTCTATTATTGGCATTATCTGGGCTATTTTTATAATAAAAATCATCATCACCGTCTAAACAAGTAAAGAAACAAACTATTTTATCTCCCATACTTGGAGTTATTCCTGAATCAATATCAGAACCATTTTGAATCATTTGCATTACATTATTAAACTGCTCTTCGTTTGCAAATTTACCGACATTATCATTTACAAAATTAGCATCATACACACCTGAAGCAAAAATATCAATTTCATAATGTCCATAAGCATCTTTATAATCGATTATATGATTTTCATTATATAAATTTTGGGCATCACGCACGACATTAGAATCAACTACTTTATCTGAATATTCACTTAATTTGCCCATCATTGAATTATCAATTAAATTATGGCCATAAATAACCGTTAAATCATCTGATAAGCCTTCCCCATTACGGCAGTCTTTGCAAATACTTCCTTTTCCATTTTCTTGACCATTAACATCGTGACTAAGATAATAATTATTATCTGTCCCCTGCATTACGGGATAAGTTTGATTAAATATTCCAGGCGCTTCAATAAATGCTTTTATATCACCATCATATTCATATGGACTTACGGCATACGTTTCTACATATTCATTATCCGCAATATTATTTTCAAAATTAATAGTATTTTCTACTTTGTGGGAGTTAACGACTTCTTCATTTGTCAAATTAATATCAACATATGGCCCAATTAAAGAAGTTATTGATAAAGCTGATGCCAATAATAAGCTAAAAGCCGCACCTTTCATTAATTTATGTCCTTTTTTCTTTTTAACCATATCAGCACCCTGATTTGTAATTTTAACATTTTTCATTCAAATCACATCCTTTTATAATTTAATTTTATTAGTAAGTTTATCACAAAGTACATTAAACATATTAAATAACATAACAGCAATCATAAATAAAATTGCCAGAACGATTATTAAATGGAATGTAAGAATAGTTAAAGAAAATAACTCTCTTAAAAATACTACTCCAAATATAAATATTGATATCATTGTTACAAATAATATTCTTCGTAAATGGTTAAATGGTACACTTATTCTATATAAAAGCATAAAACCAGTAAAACCTGTTAATAATACGGCTAAAGTAGATACTTCAGCTTCAGATAACCTGATTAGTTCTGGAAGAATTGTAATAATAATGATATTTGAAACAATGGTTAAAGCGGTTGGTAAAGACTTTCTTAAAACATTTATAATAATTCGCCCATTTATTCGCTCATTATTTGGTTCTAAAGCTAAAATAAATGATGGAATGCCAATTGTTACAACGCTTGTTAGAGTAAGCTGAATCGGAATAAATGGATAAGCTCTATCTAAAAATAAAAATATTAAAGCTAAAAGAGTTGCATAAGTGGTTTTACAAAGAAATAATGAAGATGATCTTTGTATATTATTAATACTTCTTCTTCCCTCACCAACAACTTTTGGCATTGCTGAAAAATTAGAATCTAGAAGAACTAACTGTGATACATTTCTTGCGGCATCGCTACCACTATTCATCGCAATACTACAATCGGCTTCTTTTAAAGCTAAAACATCATTAACTCCATCACCAGTCATTGCTACTGTATGACCTTGGGCCTTTAATTCTAAAATAAGCTCTTTTTTCTGATTAGGTTTTACCCTACCAAAAACGTTATATTCTCTAGCTAGTTTACTAATTGGTATGGTGGTACTACTCATATCAACATATTTTAAATTATCTAGTCCCACTTTTTTAGCTACGCCGGCTACGGTAAGGGGATTATCACCTGATATTAATTTAATATTAACGCCCTGTTGTTTAAAATATTCTAAGGTCATTTTAGCTTCTGGTCTAATTCTATCATTTATTAAAATTAAGGCCATTGGCATAATATCTTTAGGTAAACTTTTATTTAATTTCCTATGTGATTTAGCTAGTAAAACTACTCTACTTTCATTAGAATAGCTATCTAATTCTTTTTGAAATTTACTTGTATCTTTTAAAACTATCTCCGGGGCACCAATAATATAACTTTCATTTTTAAAAGAAATACCTGACCATTTAGCCTGTGATGAAAATGGAACTATTTCTAAAACCTCATAATCGTTTTTACGGGCATATTTTTTTCTTATCGCTTCCATTGTTTGATTATCAGGTTCCATATGATAACTAATCAAACCTAAGGCATCAGTAATATCACTCATTTTTGTTAAATCTAAAGGAACAATATTACTTACTTCCATTTCTCCTTTAGTTAAAGTTCCCGTTTTATCTAAACATATGGTGTCGACTCTAGCTAAAGTTTCAATACAATATAGTTCCTGAACTAGGACTTTATATTTTGATAATCTTATAACACTTATAGCTAAAACCGTACTAGTTAAAAGTACTAATCCTTCTGGAATCATTCCAATTAAAGCAGCTACTGTATTTACAACTGCCCCACTAAATGTATTACTTTCAAGATTAAGCTGATGCATAAATAGTAAAATACCTACTGGAATAATAGCAATAGAAATATATTTAATTATTTTTTTAATAAAGTTCATTATTTCTGAATTTACTTTTTTTATGTATTTAGCTTCAGCTGATATTTTAGCTGTATAATTATCTTTACCAATATGAATCGTTTTAGCTGTGCAGTGGCCAGAAACGATAAAACTTCCTGATAATAATTCATCGCCAATTTTTTTAGTAACTGGTTCTGACTCTCCACTTATTAAAGATTCATTTACTAAAACTTCGCCATCAATAATTTTACTATCGGTACAAATTTGATTTCCAGGGCTTAGTTTTATTATTTCATCTAAAACGATTTCGTAAATATCAATTTGTTTTTCTTTACCATCTCTTATAACTGTCGTTTTGGGCTCATTTAAAAGAGATAACTTGTCTACTGTAATTTTACTCCTAATTTCCTGGACTGTACTTATGAAGGTATTACATATCACAACACCTAAAAATAGTAGGTTTTTATATTCACCCACCATAAAAATGGCTAAACCTAAAGCTAGGTTTAAAAAATTAAAAAGGGTAAAGAAATTAGTCATTATAATCTCGCCAATGCTTTTAGTTTTAACATCAGTTTTATAATTAACTAGGCCTTTACTTATCCTGTCTTCTACTTCTTTACTGGTTAAACCTATTAGTGCCTTTTCCATAAATACCTTCCCCTTTATTTATTGTATCATACTTTGACTATATAAGTTAACGTTTTTTACGACATTTTTCTGTGCTTTACAATGTTATTAGTTCTTATAAATTAAAAGTAAAACACCCTTATATAGAGCGTTTTACCTACTTTTACTAGAATTTTTTAAAATATCTTCGGCTTCATTTAATAATAAGTCCGTTTCATTTTTTAAATCACCATTTGCTTTTTGACTATTATCTAAAATTTCATAAGCTTCTTTTAAAGCCTGTTTTGATTCTAAATGTTCCTTTAATAAAGCGTGGGTACCATAGTATTCCCTAGCTTCATCAATATCATAGTTTTCTACAACACTTAATTTTTCATCATCAGTCATACTTTCAACTTGCTTTACATAATTATCATATTCTTCTTCTTTAGCAGCTGGGATATTTTCTTCAAAATTATTATCGTTTTCATATTTTTCAATAATAACATCCTCAGCTTCTAAAGCTACGTCGTGTTTATGAATTAATTCAAGTAACTTATGTAAATTTGGGGCCTTTTTATCATCATAATCTGTTTGGCTTGGTTCATATCCTAAGGTTCTTTCAGCCTCATTTACTAGTTCTTGCGATTCAAAATAAAGCAGTAAGGTTCCATAACTACCACTATTAGTACTTACATACTCTTTAATATCATCTATTCCTTGTTTACCCACAATACTTAATATCTCATCTTCTTGCATATTATCTAATAAAGTAATTTTTTCATTTAAGTAATCATCAAAATCTTCTTCATTATTCCAGTTATGACTAGCTAAATATGCACTAATGTATTCATTTAAAAGTAGTCCAAAAGCTTCAGATGCTGCTTTCTTTTTAAATGGCAGTTCATTTATCTTTTGTACTTTTTTACCATATCTAAACATTTCCATAAGTTCAAAGTCAATAGCTTCACGCATACTTGATATTTTACTTTTATCATTTAAATCTTCTTCTGACCAAGTTGATAATATTTTATTTACTGATCTATTACTTAGATTAGCTTTTTTTAAAATTGATAATGGAGTCTCTTCCATAAACCCATCTCCTCTCTTTATTTTTAATTATAACACATTATATATGTAAATTAACCTAATTTATAATACAATTTTTTTACTTGACACTAATTATTTTGCTTATTATAAATTACCCTAATTTATCGCCATTTTGAACTTTACTATCTGGAGTAATTAAAACAATTCCATTTTCACTATAAGTTCCTAATACTAAAACTTCTGATTTCACATCAGCAACTTGTTTTGGCGGAAAATTAACAACTGCTAAAATTTGTTTACCAATTAAATCTTCTTTATTATATAATTCAGTTATTTGAGCTGAAGATTTTTTTATCCCTAATGAGCCAAAATCAATATCCAATTTATAAGCAGGCTTTTTAGCTTTAATATTTTCTTTGGCATTAATAATTGTTCCTACTCTAATATCTATTTTCATAAAATCATTAAAATTTATCATATTATCACCAATTAAATTATAACACAAAAAAAGCCTAATGGCTCATTCTATCTTATTACTCTGTTTTATCATTTGGTTGGTAAGTACGGTTGTCCCAGCTACTAAAATACCTTGAATAATATTGTTTAAAATTGTATCTCCACCAATTAAAAGTGAAAATATAATTCCTAGACCTAAAAGAATAAATGGAATAAATTTATTCCTAATTAATCCAGTATTTGAAATAAAATATCCAATAATATAAAGTACTGGAATTAAAACTAATTTTTCACTCATTATATAATCAATAATCTCCATAACATCCCCCTTATTTTTTTTCAAGAGCTTCTAAGCGTGAATTAATCTCTTTAACATTTTGTTCAACTACAGCAATTTTTGAAGTAAAACTTTCGTGTTTTTCTGCCATTTCGGTAAGTTCATCAATACGATATTTAAGTAGTTCGTTATTTCTTTTAATATTAGCAATAGCTGTTATAATTGATGGAATAGCTACGCATACTCCGCCAATTAAAGCTGTTATTATCGCATTCAAATTTGGTCGCTCCTTTCTACAATTATATTTTTTTAATAGTTTATTTAGAACTTTCCTATTATAATATATTAAAAAAAGGGATCCTTGCGTGTTTAAAAGCACTAAAAAAGCATCAATCTGATGCATTACTATTTATTAAAACCCCGTTTCCTATTAATAGAAACGAGGTTTATTTCAAATATACTTTCTATTTATCTCTTAATCTGGCATCCATTTTTTCTTCAACATTTTTAATAATGTTATCAAAAACGATTGTTACTTCTTCTTCTGTTAAAGTCTTATTTGGATCAGAGAAAGTTAATGAATAAGCAATAGATTTTTCATCTTCTTTAACGTTTTCGCCTGTATAAACATCAAATACGTGAATGTTTGTTAGCAATCTACCGCCAGCTTTTTTAATAATACTTTCAACATCACAAGAGTTTACTTCTTTTTTTACAATAAATGCCATATCTTTTATAATTTCTGGATATTTAGAAGCTTCTTTATATTTAATTGGTTTTACATTAGTCATTAAAGCATTAAGAGAAATTTCAGCGACATAAATATCATCTTTTCTAACTAATGGATGTACTTTTCCAATTATTCCTATTGGTTTTCGATCAAGTAAAATTTCAGCTGATATTCCAGGATGCATCTCTGGAAGAACTTTTTTTCTAAAACTAAATCTGTTTTTTAGACCTAAATATTCTAAAACATCTTCAATTATTCCTTTAATTAAATAAAAGTCTACTTTGATTTTATCTTGTTTCCATTCATTTAAGATATAACTGCCTTTCATTAAAATAGCAATTTTACTATCTTCATTATAATTATTATCATATACTTTACTTATTTCATAAAGCATTACATCTTTAACTTTTCTCGCTTTATTATAATCATATACTCCTAACAAAGATGGGATTAAAGTCGTTCTAATTACTGACTTATCTAAACTAAGTGGATTAGGTAGATTTTTATTTTCTTTATCGTCATATTTAAACTGTTTAGCCATCTCTTTAGAAACTAAAGTATATGTTTTACATTCATTAAGTCCTAAATTTCTAAGTCTTTTTGAAATAATTTTACGATATTTAACATCGCCGATATATTCACCTTTTCTGATATTACATTTTGGTAAAGTAGAAACTAAATTATGATAGCCATATAATCTACCTACTTCTTCAGCAATATCATTGACATTTGGGTCAACATCTAATCTTCTGGTTGGAATAGTAACGGTAAATTTTCCATCTTTATATTCAAATGGAAAATCTAAACGATTTAGTTCTGTTTTTACATCATCTTCAGAAATAGTTATGCCAAGTAAAGAGTTAATTTCTTTAGCCTCAAAGGTAACCTGTTTTAAAGTTTTGTCTACTTTATCGTGTTTTACGGTTCCAGAAAGAACTTTAGCTCCGGCATATTTTTCAAGTAAATAGCAAGCTCTTTCAATCGCTTTTTCTGTATATTCATAGCTTAAACCTTTACCATATCTAATTGAAGCTTCACTTTTTAAATCTAAATGCGCCGCTGTATTTCTAATACTTACGCTATCAAAAATAGCACTTTCAATTAAAATTGTTTTTGTATTTTCAGTTACTTCGGTATTTTCACCACCCATAACTCCAGCAATACAAACTGGTTTTTTGCCATCTGTGATAACGATATCTTCTTGATTTAAAATGCGATCAATACCATCTAAAGTTCTAATTGGTTCATTTTCTTTAGCATTTCTAACGACAATTTTATCACCCAAGGTGTCTTTATCAAAGAAATGAAGAGGCTGACCAAATTCTAACATTACATAGTTGGAAATATCGACAACATTATTTATTGAGCGCATTCCATAAGCATTAAGTCTCCTTTTAATAAAGTCTGGTGACTCACCTATTTTAACATCTGTAACCATTTTAGCTAAATAAAATGGGCATTTATCTGTTTCTACTTTTAAGGTAAAATGATCTTTAATATTATCTTTTACTGGTTTAGTAATTATATCTGGAAGCATTACTTTTTTATTTAAAATTGAAGCTATTTCATAGGCAAAACCAATGTGATAATAACAATCATTGTTACGATGTTTATGAACATCAAGTTCATACAAAGTATCGGCTAATCCTAAATATTCTAATGGATCAGTTCCGACTTTAGCTTTACTATCAAGCTCAGTAATTCCTTTATTATATGTTTCTTCTGTCTTTTCTTCTAAACCAAGTTCAAATAAAGCACAGATCATACCATTTGATTCTACACCACGAATTTTGGATTTTTTAATTTCAAAATCACCTGGTAAAACAGCTCCTGGAAGCGCTACTATGACTTTTAGCCCTTTTCTAACATTAGAAGCCCCACAGACAATTTGAATAGTCTCATTACCAATATTAACCTTACATACATTTAAATGATCTGAATCAGGATGCTTTTCACATTCTAAAATTTCGCCTACTACTAAATTATTAATTTTATTAGAAATAACTTTTTCGATATTAATTCCGGCTTTAGTTATTTTAATAGCTAGTTCATTTAAATCTTCATTAGAAATATCAATATAATCTTTTACCCATTCTAAGCTAATCATATTAATCATCCTTCCTATCAAAGTTTTTCATTTCTCTTAAATCATTGGTATAGAAAACTCTTATATCGTCGATGCCATATTTTACCATAGCTATTCTTTCAGCACCAAAACCGAAAGCGAAACCTTGCCACTCTTTTGGATCATAACCACAATTTTTTAAAACATCAGAATGCACCATACCAGCACCAGAAATAGTAATCCAGCCGGTGTTTTTACAAATTGGGCATCCTTTGCCTTGACAACTATGACAGGTTATATCCATTTCTACTGAAGGTTCGGTAAATGGATAATAACTAGGTCTAAATCTCGTTTCACAGTCTTCACCAAATAAGTGTTTAGCAATAACATCAAAGGTCCCTTTCAAATCAGACAAACTAACATTCTTATCAATTAATAATCCCTCTATCTGCATAAACTGATGTGAATGTGTAGCATCATCGTTATCTCTTCTATACGTTTTTCCTGGACATATAATTCTAATTGGCTTTTCACCTTTACCTTCTAGCATTGTTCTAATTTGAACTGGTGAAGTTTGACTACGAAGTAGTAATTCTTCTCCCTCGACATAGAAAGTATCTTGACTATCTCTAGCTGGATGGCCTTTTGGTACATTAAGCATTTCAAAATTATACTCATCTTTCTCTATTTCTGGACCATCTACAACATCATAACCCATAGACATTAAAAGTTCTTCGATTTCTTCTACTACTTTTCCCGCAATATTAGGGCTTCCCATAGGCACTTTTGTACTTGGAAGACTAATATCGATGCTTTCACTTTCTAATTTTTTATCTAAAATATCTTTTTCTATTTTCGCCTTTTTAGAATCGATTAAATTAGTTGCTTCTGTTTTTATTTTATTTAAATTAGCTCCGAATTCTTTTTTTTCTTCATTAGGTAAATCTTTTATTTTTGAAGAAAGTAATGTAATACTACCTTTTTTACCTAAATATTTAGTCCTAATTTCATTTAAGGCTTGCTCATCATTAATGTCAGCTAATTCTTTTTTTAATTCCTTTAAAATGTTTTCCACTTTATCCCTCCTAATTAAAAAACTCGCATCCTATAAGGACGTGAGTTTACGTGGTACCACCTTAATTTATAAGTTAAACTTATCTTCAAAGCGATAACGAGCTTATCCGGTATATCTTTGCATATACAGCTACCAAAGTGAATTCTTAAAAGATTATTTATTAGCTCTCACCAATTACTAACTCTCTTTGAAATAATTACTTTTAGTACTACTCTTTGGTCACTGCCTTTAAAAAGCTATATCAATTATATCATATTTATTATATTTTTCAATACTTAACTTGTAACTAAGAATATACCTATTAAAATTTATGTAATTGTATATGGATCATCGGAAGTTCCAGGACCCTTTAACTTAATTTCTGGTTTTAAAAATACTACTGGATAAACATAATTCTTAGTAGCCGCCTCAGAACGATGAATATCTCCATTACCTTCGACGGCATAAACGCGTTGTTTGTTATTATGTGCGCTATAACCATTATAATAAACTGGATTAGTGGTCCATTGAAGATTGGTGCGCACTAAATAATTAGTTTGAGCACACGAACTATAATTACTTGTAATCTTTTTATATGTCCCGCATAATTCATAATCTGTATTTGCTTTTAAATAATCACTTAATTGAATAAGTCCAACATTACTTTGAGCAGAATAAGCTTTTTCTTCTTCAATTTGATTAGCTAAATCATCATTGCCATAAGTAACTGCTCCATAGTAAAAATCTGATGCTTGGATTAAACTTTTATCTTCTTCTGATAATGAAATATAATATTCATCATTTAAATAGGTTTTTAAGCTGGAATCTATCGATACTTCGCCTTTTACTCCACCATTTAAGGTACTGTGATTATCATACTCTGGTGTTGCGGCCCAAACATTACAACCAATTGCAGTATCATACTCGCAATAACCAGTATTTCGGTTTTCTGGCGTATCAAATACAAGATTGTTTATTGAATGAAGCCTTGTTATTTTAAGGGAATTATTTTTTTCAATAGAAACTATTCTCCATCTAGAGCCATTAAATAGTACATAGTTATTGGGATCAGTTCCTCTATATATGTATCTTTCTGGTTCATAAATATCTTCATATAAGCCATCACCAGTATTTACTACTTGCTTTTTTAATTCATCTATTGTTATAGTCCCTTTACTAATAATATTTGCTCGGGCATTTAAAGTCAATGTTGTTTGAAAAGCAGCATAGCCTGCGCTCATTAAAAATATTAAAGAAATAAAAATTCCTAAAATTATTTTTTTGCTACTGTTTCTTTTTCTCCTCTTGCTCATACATACCCTCCCTATTTAGCCTAATTTATAAACATTATATCCCCCCCCCCAGGTTTTTGGCAAGTGTTTTCGGGGAATTTTCAGAAAAAAGTAAATTTTTTATTTAAAATCCCGTTTTTTATTAAACGGGATTTTAGTTTTGGAATTGGACGGGGGAATAAATAAA
>CANQNL010000016.1 GCA_947625215.1 uncultured Bacilli bacterium
AAAATCAACCCGAACGGATTGATTATATATGTTAAGTTCAAACTATAAAAGTTCGAACAGAAACGTCACTGGAGCGGGTGATGGGAATCGGACCCACGTTATCAGCTTGGAAGGCTGGAGTTCTACCATTGAACTACACCCGCAATTAGTAGGCACTTTTAATTATACGTATATTATTTGAAAAAGTCAACCTTTTTTTAATCTGTTTCAATACTTTATAATTGAAAAAATGATAATATTTATAGTTAATTTATAAATATTTTTTTTCCTCCAGCATATACTTAATTGTAATTAAAGGAGGGAATAAATATGGAAACATTAAAAGTAAGGGCTAAATCAAACCCAAATTCAGTTGCTGGTGCACTAGCTAATGTCTTTAGAGAAAAAGGAACAGTAGAAATACAAGCCATTGGTGCTGGAGCATTAAATCAGGCAATAAAAGCAGTAGCAATTGCTAGAGGTTTTGTCGCACCAAGCGGCAAGAATTTAGTTTGTATACCAGCTTTTACAGATATTGTAATTGATGGTGAAGAGCGAACCGCAATAAAACTTATTGTTGAATCAAGATAAGGATTTTTTAATCCTTTTTTTGTGTAAAAATTATTTATTATTTAAAAATGAAAATTTTTGTAAAGTAAGAGATTAATTTTTAATTTTAACGAAATCCATCGTTGAAAATACTTGTCAAAACCTGGGGGGGGGGGGTATAATATACTTAAGATAAACTAGATAGGGAGAAAAATATATGAGTGAAAAGAAAAAAAGAAATATAATAATTGGAAGTTTATGTGGAGTACTACTTCTTATGACTATAGGTTATGCTACTTTTAATACACTTTTAAATATAAATGGTACGACAGCTATCACCAGTGAATGGAATGTACTAATTACAAATATAGAAAGCAAAGATGCTACACCAGGAGCTAATGATGAAGAATCACAAGTAGTAGATGATTTAACAGCAACATTTCAAGCGACTTTAACTTCTCCAGGAGATTCAATAACTTATGATATAAAGGTCGAAAATAGAGGTAGTGTAAATGCTGAATTAGCGAGAATAAAAGTAGTAGCATCAGATAATGATGTCATATCATTTGATACATCAGGAATATCAGAAGGAGATAAATTAGAAGCAGGTAGTGAAGCAACGTTAAGTGTCAAAGTCAAATATAGTGATGAAGTAACAAGTCAGCCTGATAATTTGGAAGCTAGTCTAACAGTCACTTTAAACTATGTACAAGAAGGACAAACAGCAGAACATCCTACGTACATAGTATCATATCAAAAAGGAGAACATATAAAAAATATAGGTGAGCAAAGTAAAAGTTGTATGTTTGGATTAACCTGTGATATAAAATTACCTGAAATAGAGACAGAAAGTACAAAATATGAAGGTGTCTGGGAAGATGCTAATAGTGAAACAGAAATAGGAAAACCAGGTGATATGCATTCAGTAAGCCACGATGAAACATTACTTGCTTTTGCCAAATTAGTTGAATTTACCTCAGCTGATTTAAAAAAGAATGTAACAGCATCTGGAGATGGATTATATGCTGATAGTTATGAAAGTGGAAGGTACATATATAAAGGAGCAAGCCCTAATAACTATATAACATTTAATAATGAGACTGCCGGATGGAGAATAGTATCATTCGAGACAGATGGAACGATAAAAATAATAAGAACATCATCAGTTACAACTATGAGTTATGATGCCCAAAAAGCTAGATCAGGAGGTTACTGTTCATATAACTGGGATGGTAGTAGTTGGTCAAATGGATGTAACGCTTGGGCTTCAGGTTCATACAATAATAATGGCTTAAGTGGATATGTAAGTGGTGATTCTAGCATCAAAACATATTTAAATGGATCATATTATAATACAATTAGAGCAAATAAAACGGCAATTCAAAATCATAAATTTTATTATGGCCCAGCAGTATATAATAACACAAATTTATCAACTCAGATTTCTAATGAAAAAAATTATTCTGCCAGCAGTTATATTGGTTTAATACAGGCAAGTGACTATATCAAAGCCAATACAAATAGCTCATTATGCGGAAATTATTCACTATTAAGAACAAATTATTCTAGATGTTATAGTACTAATTATTTGACTCCTACAAATGAATATTGGACAATTACCCCATATTATAGTTCTACTATCGAAACTCGTTATAATGGTAGTGGTGTTATTACAATTAGTAAAAATGGTATTGATAGTTCAGCTTTAGCAGGTTCCCATACAAGGGCTGTTAATCCAGCTATTTACTTAAAAGCTGATACAGTACTTCGCGGAAATGGAACTAAGGGAGATCCATATACAATAAAAAATTATACAAGTTAAACTGATAAGAAATTGTCAGTTTTTTCTTATAAATAATGATAAAGAAATTACTCGAAACCTGTTCATTGAAAATTTTATAAAAATGTGTTACAATACACCCAGAATATGGTGGATATTAAGGGATTAAAAAAATAAAGGAGAAATATATGAATATTGAAAATGATAAAACAGTATTTAAGATAAAAGAATATTTAGAGGCAAATAGAATAAAAAAAGATAACATTAAGAAAAAATTATCTAAAACATATCCTATGTCCATATCGGAAGAGAAAAAATACCGAAAGAAATTAAAAAATGAATTAAAACAAGTGCGAAAAAATATTGCTGATGCTGAAACTTTATTTGAAAAATATTCAACTTTTGATAGCGCTTCTTTACTTATTTTTCTAGAAAAATATCTTTCTATAATAGAAAATGAAGAATATGCCTTAATAGGTGATGATAATTACCATTTCGATATTTCAAATTACAAATTTGTTAATACAAACACATATGGAGAACAATATTACATTATAACGACAGAAGCAAATTGTGATATACTTGAAAATTCATCACCAATATTACCTTACTGTTTCCAAACTTGTGATATTGATGATTTTTTATCTGAATGCAAAGATGGTAAATATATTTATATGGAGCAGCAGGATAGATATTCATTATTAAAAAAAGAAAAATTAAATCAGATATTTAAAAATTATCCATATTTAGAAGATGTAGCTTATGATTTAGTCGATTTGAAGATAGAAAATCCAGAAATGACTGATAGGGAAAGATTAAATATGGTATATTTAAAATCTAAGAAAAATAAAACTTACTCTTTAAAAAGATAAAAGGAAAACCTTTTTCTTTTTTCTTTTTATGGTATAATAGAAAACTAGAAAGGAGATTATTTATGGATTCTAATTTAAAAAGAAGCATTATTTTAGAACACTATCAAAATCCTAAAAATAGAGGTTTGACCGGTAAAGAAGGTTATAAAACAATAAATATGAATAATGAAAGTTGTATTGATGAAGTAAATTTAGAAGTCAAAATCGAAGATGGTATTATTAAAGATATTCATTTTGATGGTGACGCTTGTGCGATGTGTATAAGTTCAACTTCCATTATGATTGAAACCCTTATTAATAAAACTGTTGTAGAAGCTAAAAAAATTTTAGAAAATTTTCTAAATATGATTGATGAAAAAGAATATGATAAAGATATATTAGAATCGGCTATTGTATATGATGATACATATAAGCAACCCAATAGAAAAAAATGTGTATTATTATCTTGGTGGGGTATAGAAAAAATATTAAAGGAGTTAGAAAATGATAGATAATATATATTTGTGTATATGTGCAATCGGAGTAGATGAGTTAAATGAAAACAAATTAGGCACTAAAGTTTTACCAAAACAAGAATATTGTCTATGTGCTGATGGAGTTTTTTATAATTTGATAGATTTTAAAAGATATAAACTATTTCAGGATCATCACTGTTTAGGTGAAGAATATATCATTCAAGTATCTAGACAAGATGAAAGTAAACTAGATGCTAAGCCTTTGGTAAAAAAAGCCCTTCAGCAAAAGAAAATGGAGTTATTTAATCATATCGAAGAAACTAAAAATAACATAAAAAATCCTGATGATTTATTTGCGGTACTTCCTCACGCTGATATTGTTGGTTATGAAAAAGGAGATATCGTTTTTTTAGAAAATAACATAGGTATAATTAGTAAAAATAAATTTGGCATAGCTTTACTATATGGTAAAAAATATTATGATTTAAATACCGGACAAGAAATTTTAACTGTTGGTGATGATGTTTATCCAGGCGATGAAATAGGATATAATTTTAAAGGAATAACTCCTGAAATTCTTGATAAAGAAGAATATAAAAAGTTAATTTTACTTGCTAGTCAATTGGCTATTAAACTTACCAAAAATGCCAAATCAAAAGTGCTTGTACTAAGATAATTTAAAGAGAATTGATGAAATTCTCTTTTTATTTTATCTTAAATTTAGTATAATAATTAATAGGTGAAATACTATGGGGAAGGAATTAGGATTAAGTAAAGAAAAAATTATTGAGATTTCTACAGCTAAAAATGAACCCAAATGGATGACTGATTTTCGATTAAAAGCTTATGAAACTTTTATGAAAACTCCAAATCCTAATTTTGGGCCTGAACTAAAAATAGATTTCGATAGAATAAATTACTATAAAAGAGTATCTGATATTGTAGCAAACGACTGGAATAATGTAGCATGCAATATAAAAAATACTTTTGATAAAGTAGGACTTATTGATGCTGAACAAAAATATCTAGATGGTATTGGAGCGCAGTATGAAAGTGAAGTAGTGTATCATAATATGATAAAAGAGCTAGAAGATAAAAATGTTATTTTTTGTAGTACTGATGACGCTTTAAAAAACTATCCTGAGCTTTTCAAAAAATATTTTAATAAACTGGTAAAGTATGATGAAAATAAATATACAGCTTTAAATGGTGCAGTATGGAGTGGGGGAACATTTATATATATTCCTCCCCATACAACTATAGATAGACCACTACAGAGCTATTTTAGAATTGATACTAAAAATATGGGACAGTTTGAAAGAACAATTATTATTGTTGATGATGATAGTCACGTTCATTATATGGAAGGATGTACAGCTACTTATCATCTATCTGACTCCCTTCACGCTGCAGTTGTTGAAATATATGTAGGTAAAAATTCGAGCTGCCGATATACCACAATTCAAAACTGGGCAGATAATATTTATAACTTAGTTACTAAAAGAGCTGAGGTTGATGAAAATGGTCTTATGGAGTGGATAGATGGAAATATTGGCTCTAAAGTTAATATGAAATATCCAGCTTGCGTTTTAAAAGGTGAAAATGCGATTGGTAATTGTATTTCAATTGCGGTTGCAACTAAAGATCAAATTCAAGATGCTGGTGCAAAAATGATTCATCTCGCACCTAATACAACTAGTAAGATAATTAGTAAATCTATAGCTGCTTCTGGCGGAGATGCTAGCTACCGCGGAACGGTTTACATAGATAAAAATGCAAAAAATTCCAAAAGTTTTATAAAATGTGATACAATAATATTAGATGATGAATCTAAGAGTGATACAATTCCTAAAAATGTTGTTAAAAATAACTCATCATATCTTGAACACGAGGCTACTGTTTCAAAATTAGATAAAGATAAACTATTTTATTTGATGAGTAGAGGACTTACTGAAGAAAAAGCTCAAGAACTACTTATTATGGGATTTATCGAAGAATTTAGAGAAAGTTTACCAATGGAATATGCGGTTGAATTAAATGCATTACTTAAAAATTATTTTTAAGGAGGAAATAAAATGAATAAAAAGAAGGAAAATTTGATTGAAAATGATAATGCTGATACAAACATTGATAACGCTGATAAAACTTTAAAAGAAACTAATGCTGATAAAGTAGAAGAAAAAATAAGCGAAAATACAATACCATCAGAGACAAAAGAAAATGTTGCAAATGATGAGATGAATAAAACTTCAGGCTCTTTTGTAACTACTGAAGAAGTAGAGGAGTTAGATCTTTGGGAAAATGAGCCATCAAAGCCAAAAGAAGAGGCTCCTACTAATGTAATTACCGGTTCTATTCCAGATGATACCATCGAAGAAAAAATGCCTAAGAAAAAAGAAAAAAAAGGAAAATGGAAACTATTAGTAATTGTTTTAATTATCGTTATTGGTATTGGCATAATAGGTTTTGGCTTATATTATATGGCTGAAGATAATAATGAAGAATTAGAAAAGAAATTTGGTAATATGGCTCTTGACTATTTTGATAAAAATGGAAGAATAACAACTGCTATGGGCGCTAATAAAATAACCTTAAAAAATCTTAGTGATGCCAATAAAGAAGGCGAAAATTATGATTTAAGTGATTTTAAAAATTGCAATGAAGAAAAAACATACGCTATAGTTAGTTATGATTATTCAACTGGGGAAACAAAAGACCCTGAAATTAAGTTAGAATGTGAAGCTTTCTAACTTTTTTTAATATTATTAATATAGGAAATAACTATATAATTAGGTTATATGATATAAATAAATATAAAATAAAAATAACTAAGAATATACCAAATATGACTTTAAATTAGGCATCACTAAAATATTATATATTTTGTTTAAGAAAAAAATTGATTTTTTTTACATTTACTTGGCATTTTACAAAAATTATAGTATAATTATTGTAATACTCTAGGAGATGATATGGATGGAGCACGTATACTCTAGTATCGATATTGGTAGCGATACTATTAAGCTAGTTGTCTGTGAGTTATATCGAAATCATTTAAATTTATTAGCTGCAACTTCTACAAAAGCTAAAGGCATTAAAAAGGGATTAATTACAGAACCTGAACTCGCAAGAGAATCTATCGCTAAAGCTTTTAATGAAGTAGAAGAAATGCTTGGCATTAAGATAAAAAAAGTGATTGCCTCAGTTCCTAGCTATTCTTCAGAGTATAAAATTATAAAGGGCACTGCCCAAGTCGAAAACGAAATTATTGAGGCCAGTGATATAAATAATACTTATAAAGATGGCATAACAAATAACTTGCCAAAAGATAAAGAATTTGTTGCAATACTACCAATTGATTTTAAAATTAATGATAAAACGGTTATGGCTGATCCCAAAGGATTTCCGGGTAATAAACTTACAGCAAGGTTGGTAATGCCAGTTGTCCCAAAGAAAAACATCTATTCAGTTGTCAGTATTTTAGAAAGCTTGGGAATTGAATTAGCTGATATATCTTTAGGTAGTATTGGAGATATAAATAGTTTTAAGAACCCTGATATTAGTAAGCAAATAGGCGCAATTATTAATATTGGTGCTGAAATAACAACTGTTAATCTTTATAATAAAGGTATTCCACTACAAACAAAAATAGTTAGTATGGGTGGCAAAGATATCGATGGCGATATTTCTTTTATGTATAAAGTAGATAGTGAAGAAGCAAAAAAAATAAAAGAAAAATTTGCTTGTGCACATTACAAATGCGCTAATGCAAATGATGTTTATGAAACAGTTACTAAAGATGGGGTAAAATTAAAATTAAGTCAGGTAGAGGTTTCAGAAGTCGTTATGTCAAGACTAGAAGAAATTTTAACTTTGGCAAAAAATGACATAAATCTCTTAACAAATAGACCGATTGAGTATATAATAGTAACTGGTGGAATGAGTAATGCCCTAGGATTTGAATATACTTTAGCTAGTGTATTTGGTAATATAGCTAGTGTAGGTAATATTAAATTAATTGGAGTTAGGAATAATAAATATAGTACAGCTCTAGGGAATATTATTTATTTTATAAGTACCTTAAAACTAAAAGGTCAGGATTACACAATGGTTAGTAAAGAAGATATGGAAGAGTTATCTTCTACTAATAGACATTTTATAAATACGTCGAGTGATACGATGCTTGGAAAAGTATTCGGATACTTTTTCGGCGAGTAATAGGAGGAAAACGCAATGTTTGGATTAGAAATGGATCAATTAGCAAAAATTAAAGTAATAGGAATTGGCGGTGGTGGTAATAATGCCGTTAACCGTATGATAGAATCAGGTGTACAGGCTGTAGAATTTATAGTTGCCAATACCGATTCACAAGTTTTAAATGCATCTTTAGCTGAAAATAAAATTCAAATAGGAGAGCAGTTAACAAACGGCCTTGGTGCCGGTGCTGATCCTAAAGTAGGAAAAGAAGCTGCTTTGGAATCAAAAACAGAGATTGAAGAAGCTTTGAAAGATGCTGATATGGTATTTATAACTTGTGGAATGGGAGGCGGAACAGGTACTGGTGCAGCTCCAGTAGTCGCTGATATTGCTCAAAGTTTAGGAGCGCTTACTGTTGGTATTGTTACTAAACCATTCTCATTTGAAGGTAAAAAACGTATGGATCAAGCTTTAGCCGGTATTAAAGAGTTAAAAGAACACGTAGATACTTTAATCGTTGTTCCAAATGATCGTTTAAGAGAAATTATTGATAAATCAACACCACTTTTAGATTCATTTAAAGAAGTTGATAATGTATTAAGAAGAGGAGTTCAATCAATTTCTGATTTAATTGCCGTTGCTGGACTAATTAACTTAGACTTTGCTGATGTTAAAACCGTTATGGAAAATCGTGGTGAAGCCCTAATCGGTATTGGAGCTGGTGTTGGTGAAGATAGAGCTGTAGAAGCAGCTAACCAAGCAGTATTTAGCCCACTTTTAGAAACAAGTATTGACGGTGCCACAGATGCTATTATCAATGTAACCGGTGGACCTAATTTAACATTATTTGAAGTTGAAGAAGCTGTAGAAGCTATTAGAAAATCAGCTAATACTGATATCAATACTATCTTTGGAGCTGTTATTAATGAAAACTTCACAGATGAGATTATTGTTACAGTAATCGCAACTGGTTTTGATGATAAGAAAAACGAAATGGCTCACGCTTCAGAACACGATTTAGCAGCGCCTATCGATGTTGATGATGATGGCGATGATGTAATCCCAGCATTTTTAAGAAGAAGAGGAATATAAAAAAGTTTATCTATTTTGATAAACTTTTTCTATTTTCTAAATCAAATGTAGTATCAATAAATTCTTCAAACAGTGACATAAGATGTTTTTTAATATCTGTTTGATAATCAGCTTCCTCTATTTCTTCCTCTTCATTTTCACAAATTTCTTTAAAAGCTTTTAAATAATCTTTAATCGTTTCAACAGCCATAATTTCTTGTTTAATACTAATTTGTTTTAACATATTATATTCATCTTCAGTTATCGGAACGAGTTCTTTATTCTCCGTTTTAATTAAAGGAATAATGTTAGTATCACCATTAAGGGGATTTGTATAAGTCCAAACCTCTTCCTTAGAAGCACCTAATAATTTACAGCAATATACTTCGAAATTACATCTGCTTTCAATTTCTTTGGCATCATATACATAGTAAATACATTTTTCAGTGTTAATTACCTTACCATCATTATCGCAAACATCTTTATCAAATTTAATTTTAAACATTTTATCCCTCACTAAACATTTAGTTATATTAACATATTATTCAATTTTTTGTCAATGTTGTTTGACAAAGACATAGGCCTGTGTTAATATACTGTCTGGTAAATAGGAGGAGGGGGAAAATGTTTAAAGTAACAATACCTAGAGAAAGTAAAGATCAAATTTATTATGTTTTTGGCGAAAAAGAACTTACTCTTTATTCTACACCAGTTATTATGCAAGCTGAAGATTTTAAATTACATAACTGCGGAATTCAGCAGTTAGGAGCTTATATCCAAATAACTAATGATGAATTTGAAATGCTTTTAGAATTACATAAAAAGCAGCATAATAAATTTTTAAATGAAGTTAATAAAGATTTAGAAACAGTAAAAAAACTAACTAAAACGAAGATGAATTAAATTAAATATAACGGTTATCGCAAGATAATCTTTTTTTGTTCATATTTCGACAAATTTAGAACATTTTTAAAGTTAGAATAATATTGGTGATATTATGAAAAAATATCTTTTTCCGGCAATTTCATCATTAATTATCGGTATATTTATGGCTTATTTACTAATAAGTGGATATGATAATGCTAATAGTATAACCGTATCTAAAAATGCTGAAAAAGTTTACTATATTCAAAGAGGTGTATATTCCACTAAAGAAAATATGGAAAACAATATGAGTGATTTTGAACATTATATTTATAATGTTGAAGATAATATGTATTACACTTATGTTGGAATTAGTAAAAACAAAAGTAATGCCAAAAAGATACAAGAATACTATAAGCAAAAAGGGTATGATACTTATATTAAAGAAAAAATCACCGATAATACTAATTTTTTAATAATATTAGGGCAGTATGATGAACTTTTAGCAAGCGCTGATGGGAAAACAACTATCGAAATAATATGTAATCAAGTTTTAGCGAAATATGAGGAGTTGGTGAATAATGAATATAAAAATTAAAGACTTACCAGTTAATGAAAGACCTAGAGAAAGATTAATTAATAAAGGCGTTAGTAGCTTAAGTGATGAAGAGCTTCTTGCAATTGTTTTAAAAACAGGCACTAAAGATGTATCGGCCAAAGATCTTGCCAGCCAGATATTAAAAGAAGTAGGGGCCCTTCAAAATTTAAAAAATATTACTTTCCACGAACTAATTAGAATTAAAGGCATAGGTGCCGCCAAAGCTTGTCTAATTTTAGCCATTCAAGAATTAAATAGAAGAATGAATGCTAAATACGATAAAATAGTCGATATTAGAATAACCTCGCCTGATATGGTATATGATTATTATAAAAATATTATAAATGAACAACAAGAATATTTTTACTGTTTATATTTAGATTCTAATAAAAAAGTTTTAAGAGAGAAACTTTTATTTATTGGTACAGTTAATCAAAGTATGGTTCATCCTAGAGATGTTTTTAAAGAAGCATATTTAGTTAATGCTACAGCACTTATATGTGTTCATAATCATCCAGCAGGTAACGTAAAACCAAGTAGGGAAGATATATTAGTAACCGATAGATTGGATAAAATTGGAAAGATAATGGGGATTAAATTAGTCGATCACGTTATCGTCAGTAAAGATGAATATTATAGTTTTTTAGAAAATGGTAAAATATAGCTTGCGTTTTAAAAAGAAAAAATGTATTATAATTCTAGGCAGGTGTTAGTATGTACAGAAAGAAACAATTCGAAAAGCGTTATCTTATAATAATAGGTATTGCCTTAGTTGCTATTTTATTAGTAGTTCTTTCTGTTGCTTTAACGAGAGATAGAAATTTAAGCTTTCCTGAAAAAATAATAAAAGATAGTGGAACCTTTATCGTTAATATTGCAAGTACACCAGTAAATTTTATTAAAGGAAAATTAAGAGAAAATAAAGAAAAAAATGATATATATGATAAATATAAAGATTTAAAAGATAAAGAAGATAACTTAAATAATATAACGGCTGAAAATGATGATTTAAAATCCGAAATTAAAAAATTAAAAAAAGAACTTGAATTAAATACCGTTTTAAGTGATAAAGTATTTACGCACGCTACTATTATTAACCGTAATATTGATTATTGGTATGAAGAAGTAACAATTGATAAGGGAAGTAAAAGTAAAATTAAAAAAAATATGGCGGTTATTAATAGTGATGGATTAATTGGAACAGTTTCTAAGGTTAGTAATTATTATAGTACAGTTAAACTTCTAGCCAATGAAAATATGAGTGATAAAATAAGTGTAAAAATAAAAGTTAATGATGATTATGTATATGGTTTAATTTCTAGTTATGATGCTAAAACGAATTCATATACAGTTGAAGGTATTAGTGAAAATATAGATATTCCTAAAAAAGCTGATGTTGTAACAACCGGAATGGGTGATACTTTTCCAAGTGGTTTATTTATTGGACACGTAACTAAAGTAACTACTGATAATTTTGATTTATCAAAAGTAGCGGTAGTTAAAAGTTCTGTTGATTTTGATAAAATAGACTATGTAACAGTTCTTAAAAGAGGAGATAAGTAATGATTTTAATAGTACTTATTATCTCTTTTATTTTAGATAGTATCATCTCAAATTTCATTTCACTCAGTAGTATATTTTTTCCACTATTTACCTTAATGTCTTTAATAATAATTTATCCATATTTTAATAGTTATAAAAATAAATTTTATTTAACTTGTTTTACTATAGGAATGTTATATGATTTAATATATACAGACACTATCGTAATTCACGCATTTTTATTCTTGTTAATTGGATTTATTATTACAAAATTAAACTTAGTTTTATCAAACAATTATGTAAATGTTGCCATTATGGGTATTATTTCAATAGTTATTTATAGACTTATAGCTTATGGACTTTTACTTATAACCGCAAGCGTAAATTTTAATATAATGCATTTATTTAAAAGTATCTATTCATCACTTATTTTAAATATTTTATACGTTTCTATATTATATATAATTACTGATAGAATAAGTTACCGATTAAAAATAAAAAAAGCCAATTAAAGTATTCCAAATAGGAATGCTTTTTAAAGACCATTTGACACAAAAAAATTAAAGAAATATTGAATAAAACATATAATTATGTTAAGATTATACTAGAAAACGTTAATGAAGGAATATTATATAATTACTCATATAAAGCGAGCTTGGATAGGTGAAAGCAAGTTATGAGGTTATTTAATTCCTACCTTCAGAGTGATGCCTAAAAGCATTCGGGTAAAACCGTTATCTAAATTAAGTAAAAAAAGGATGGTACCGTGCTTATGCACTCCTTGGTATGGTTCTTTTTTTTGTAAATAAGGTGATCATATGAATAAAGATGTATTTCAAAATGATGAATATATTTCTTGGTTAAATACTTTCACTAAAACATATCATAGTTTTTCTAATATAATGATGATTTATAATAGACTTCCAAAAGAAGATAGAGAAAACATTGATAAATTAGAACTACTTTATGCTGGTATTAAGGAGTATGCCGAAAAAAACTTTTTGTATCCTAATGAAAGCTCTTTTAATAATTATTATCTTCTTAAATCAGAAGATAATATATATGAAATAGGGTACGCTAATGGCAAAAATATAGCTTTTTATTGTAAAAAAATTAATCCAATTGATGATGATAACATAATCGATTTTAATGATATTAAAAATAATACTCCAAGGCCTGAAACTAGTTTATATAAAACTAAATTAAATAAATTAGCTAGTTTCATTAATGAACTTATTGAGTTAAATGTACCAGTTAAAGCCATTTCTGATACAACTGGTAATGTATTAAATAAAACATTAAAGAAAAAATATAAGGGTGGTAATTATGAAATTAAGTAATAGTTTCTTTTATACAATTAGAGATGATATTAAAGATGAAGAGGTAATTAGTGGAACACTTTTAGTAAAAAGTGGAATGATTAAAAAAACATCTAGTGGCATTTATATGTTTATGCCGCTAGGTCTTAGAGTAAAACAAAAAATAGAAGATATTATTCGCGATGAAATGAATAAAGCTGGCGCTAGTGAAGTATCAATGCCACAACTAATTGCCGGTGAAATATTTGAAAAATCTGGTCGCCGAAATGCTTTTGGTGACAGTATGTTTAGTTTAAAAGATAGATATAATCGTGATTATATTCTTGGTCCAACACACGAAGAATTATTTGTGATGGCGGCTAAAGAAAAAATTAAATCATATAAAGATATGCCATTTAATATTTATCAAATTGGTGATAAATATCGTGATGAAGCTAGACCTAGATATGGACTTATTCGTACTCGTGAATTTACAATGAAAGATGCATATAGTTTTGATATTGATGAAGAACATACGGAAATAACTTATAAAAAAATGGCTAAAGCCTATAATAAAATGTTTGACCGTATGGGCATTAATTATCGCGTAGTTAAAGCTGATACTGGAGCTATGGGAGGAAAACTATCTGAAGAATATCAAGCGGTAACTGAAATTGGTGAAGATGTTTTAGTATTATGTGATAAATGTGATTTTTCATCAAATCTTGAAGTAGCTTCTGTTAAAGGAAGAACTTTTGAAAAAGAACCATTAAAAGAAAAAGAATTAGTTCATACCCCAGGTGCTAAGACAATTGAAGATATAATTAATTTACTAAAAGTAGATATTAATAAAACTGTAAAAACTTTAGTTTATAATGTTGATGGTGAAATTATTATGGCTTTAGTAAATGGTTCTAGGGAACTTAATGAAACCAAACTTCGTAAATTACTTGGCGCTAAAGAAATAAAAATGGCTACAGAAGATGAGTTAAAAACAATAACTGATGCTTCATTTGGTTCTCTTGGACCAGTAAATATTAAAGCAAAAATTGTCATTGATAATGAGGTAACTACAATGTGTAATTTTGTAACTGGCGCTAATAAAACCGATTATCATTATATAAATGTTAACATAAAAGACTTTGATGTTTATAATGTCGGTGATATCATCAACATTGAGCAGGGCGATATCTGTCCTAAATGCGGAGGCAAGATATATTTTAAAAAAGGAATTGAAATAGGAAATATATTTGATTTAGGAACTAAGTATTCTGAAAGTTTAGGCCTATATTATTTAGATGAACACAATAAACAAAAACCTGTTGATATGGGATGCTATGGCATTGGTACAGCTAGATGTATGGCTGCAATAATCGAACAAAATCACGATGATTATGGAATAATTTGGCCACTTTCTGTAGCTCCTTATAAAGTTGGAATAGTATTAGCTGATTTTAAAGATGAAAAGATGAATGATTTTGCGAATGAACTATATGATAAATTAAATAATTTAGGTATTGATACTTTGTTAGATGATCGTAAAGAACGTATAGGGGTTAAATTTAATGATATGGATTTAATTGGTTTGCCAATAAGAATTACTATTGGTAAAAAATTTGCTGAAGGACTTATAGAAATTAAAACTAGAAATGGCAAAATAAATGAAACTGTTTCAATAGATGAAGTAATAGAAAGAATAAAAAATATTATTAGAATAGAAAGGGACTAAAATGAAAAAAATAGGAAATTCGGTAATGGCAATTCCATTTGGAATTTTATTTATAATAGTAGGCGTATTTATTTTAGCTTGGAATGAGGGTAATAACGTTAAAAATATAAAAACAACAAATGAAGCTTTAAAAGAATATATTAATGTTAATAGTGATGCTGTTGATTCATCTAATGAAGGAAAATTAGTGGCAACTAATGGTACTCTTACATTGCTAGGTAATGACATTGTTGATAATGAATTTAATGTAAAAATGAAAACGGCTAAATTAGTAAGAAAAGTTGAAATGTATCAGTGGAAAGAAGAAGAAAAAACTGATGAAAATGATAATACTATAAAAACATATAAAAGACTATGGTCAGAAGATTTGATTTCTTCAGCCTCATATGAAGGTGGTTATGTTAATCCTGAAAATATGCCTTATGAAAATCGTAGTTATATAGCTAATAATGTTAAAATAGGGGCTTTTAGTCTAACGGATAATCAAATCGATCAGCTTACGACTCCAAATATTATTAATCTTCAAAACGATACTGTTATTCCAACTGGTTATCATATAATTAATAATTATATAACTAATACCGAAAATCTCGATAATCCTGAAGTTGGAGATGTTAGAATCAGCTTTTTATATAATGATGATAAAGAAGTTAGTGTTTTAGCTGTTCAGCAAAATGATACTTTCAGTACTTATAGATCAGAATCTGGTGGAGAAATTAACCGAATTGAACCAGGAACTTATAATGGAGCTGAGATGATTGCCCATATTCAAAATGAAGATAAAGTTAATAAATGGCTTTTTAGAGGTGTTGGGTTAGTACTTATAATTTTAGGCTTTTCAGCTGTTCTTGGCCCAATTAGTGCCGTCACTTCATTTGTACCTGTATTCGGTAGACTGGTTGGAAATGTTATTGGTCTAATTTCAACTTTACTAGGATTATGCCTTTCATTATTAATAATAGCTATATTTTGGTTTGCCTTTAGACCGTTATTAAGTATTATATTATTAGCTTTAGTATTTGGACTTATTTTCCTAATTTCAAATATTGTAAAGAAAAATAAAAATAATTTAATGCCTGCTAATAATCAGGCTATGCCAAATCCAAATAATATAGTAGATAATCAGAATATACCAAATAATTTAAAGTAAGATATCGTTCTTACTTTTTTTTGCGGGGAAAATATGTTAAAATGAAATTAGTCATTAAAAGGAGAATGAGATATGGAAAAAGTAACTTTATTACCAGCTGATACATATATTGTTAAAAATTGTACAGTTCTTAATAATGAAAATCGCAATATTTTATTTAAACTTTATCAACCAATTATTGGTAGTATTGCAATTAATTTATATTTTACTTTATGGAGCGATTTAGATACTTCACAAATTATATCAACAGAAAATACTCATCATAATTTAATGACTAATACAAGATTAAAATTAGAAGATTTACTTGAAGCGAGAGAAAAATTAGAAGCTACAGGTCTTTTAAAAACATATTTAAAAAAAGATAATATTAATAATTATATATATGAATTATATTCACCACTTGAACCCAAAGAGTTCTTAGAAAATCCAATCTTAGCTTCAGCACTTCAGAACAATATTGGAAAAAAAGAATATAAAAATATTATTAAATTTTTTTCAATTCCGAAAATTGATTTAGATGGATATATGGATATTACGGTCTCATTCGGTGAAACTTTTGAAATTGGTGAAACCGATTTTGTCAGCGATAATATAGCTAATATTAGAAAAGTAAATAGTGTCGATATTATTATTAATGAAAAAGTAAATATAAATAGTATTTTAGATAATATTCCTAGTGAATATTTAAATAAAAAAACAGTTACTAAAGATATGAAAGAATTAATTTCTAAACTAGCGTTTATATATAATTTAGATGAAGATGAGCTTACAGAATTAATTAGAAATTCAGTTACTGAAAAGCGTACTATTGATAAAGAAACATTAAGAAAAAATTGCGGTAATTATTATACTTTTGAACATAAGGGAAATATGCCCGCACTTATTTATAAAAATCAGCCAGAATATTTAAGAAGTAAGGTAAGTGATAGTTCAAAAAAATCAAAGATGATTTATACTTATGAAACAACTTCACCTTATGACTTTTTAGAGGGACGCAATAAAGGTATAAAACCAAGTAAAAGTGAACTAGCTATATTAGAAATGCTTTTAATTGATTATGAACTTATGCCAGGTGTAGTTAATGTTTTAATCGATTATGTTTTAAAAATAAATGATAATAAACTTACAAAAAACTTTATTGCGGTAATTGCCAGTCAGTGGAAGAGAAGTAATATAAAAACCGTTGAGGAAGCTATGGATATATGTAAAAAAGAAAACAAATTAAAAACAAATATTAAAACGACTAAGACGGTAAAAAAAGAAGTTAAGCCTGAATGGTATGGAAAAAACATTGAAGAAGACATTGCTACAGAAGATGATATCAAAGCATTAGAAGATAGACTTAGAAAGTAGGGATAAATATGCAGGTGGCAAAATTAATGGAAAAACACAAAAGACCAAATCTCCATAGTTTATTAGAAGAAGCTTATGATGAGGCTTTAAAAGATGATAACTTTAAAGAGATTATATCTAAATTAAAAATGAAACGAGAAAATCTTATTAATTATACATCTTCTTTAGAAGAATGTGCTTTAGAATATAGTCATTGTAAAAATTGTCCAGGTCTAATAGCTTGTAAAAATAAAATTGATGGATATGCATATTTACCAAAATTAGTAGAGGGTAATTTAGAATTTTCTTATAGACCTTGCAGATATAAAATAAAACAAGATAAGAAAAATAAATACTTAAATAATATATATACATATAATATTCCAAAAGAAATAAAAGAAGCTTCTTTCAGTAAAATTTATAAAACTGATAAAAAAAGATATGATACAATTATTTGGCTTACCGAATTTATGAATAAATATAAAGAAAATAATAATGAAAAGGGTTTATATTTATGTGGTAATTTTGGAAGTGGTAAAACATATTTAATATCAGCAATGTTTAATGAACTAGCTAAAGATAATGTTAAAAGTGCGGTTATTTTTTGGCCAGAATTTTTAAGAGATTTAAAAGCTTCATTTAATTCTGAATATAAAGGTGAATTTAATGAAAAATTTAATCAAATAAAAAAAGCACCATTACTTCTTATTGATGATTTAGGCGCTGAGGCCGCAACAGCTTGGAGTAGGGATGAGATATTATGCCCAATTCTTCAGTATCGTATGGATGAAAAACTTCCTACTTTTATAACTTCTAATTTGGATTTTAATGCTTTAGAAAATCATTTGGCATTAACAAGTAAAGGTGATGAAATTATTAAGGCTGGAAGAATTATTTCTAGAATTAAACAGTTATGTGAATATAAAGAATTAATTAGTAAAAATTTAAGAAAGTAAAGACTCATTATAAATTTGACAATGAAAAATTTTGCCAGTATAATATACAAAGCCTTTATCTAAAAAGGGAAATTAATAATTGACAAATATTATATAAATGATAAAATTATAATGTAGTTTAAAGACTGTGAAAAGGACACGATTATTAAAAAGTGTTTTAAAGTGAGTTTAGGATAGTGGAAACTAAGCAAATAACTTTAATAATTACTACCTTGGAGTCGCTAGTGAAAACTATTGCCGGGTAAAACCGTTATCTAAATTAAGTAAAAAAAGGATGGTACCGTGCCTATGCACTCCTTGAAGTACAATCCTTTTTTGTTAGGAGGTTAACTATGGATAAAAAAGATTTGAAAAATCAAAAATTTATTAGTGTTGCTAAATTTTTGCGAGATTATTATGAATTAGATGCTCATACCATTAGTACGGTTGAAAATTTATCACATAAAGAACTTAAGGAAGTTTGCAGGGATGTATATGGGATAAATTTAAGTTCATTACCATTTGATACTGTTACCCAAGAAAATATAAATTGTGGTGATGTAATTTTAGTAAATGATACGAAGATGCATCCCGCACCATATAAAAATCCTCAAATGAATTATACAATAGATAATAAAGAAAACCATTTACATTAAGGAGAATAAATATGATAAATATTAAAGAAAATGAAAATCTAAGTGTGCTTAATCATAGCTGTGCTCATCTGCTTGCCCACGCTGTAAAACATTTATATCCAAATGCTAAATTTTGGGTTGGACCAGTTATTAGTGAAGGATTTTACTATGATATTGATTTAGGCGATATAGTTATTACGGAAGAAGATTTAGATAAAATAACTAGAGAAATGAAAAAAATAGCAAAATCTGATAAATTAATTAAAAGAGAAGAATTATCCAAAAAGGAAGCTTTGGATATGTTTAAGGATGATCCATATAAAATTGATTTAATTGAAAATATGCCAGATGATGAAATTATTTCGGCTTATAGGCAAGATGACTTTATTGATTTATGTAGAGGGCCCCACGTTAAAAGTACTAAACTCTTAAAAAATTTTAAATTATTAAAAGTAAGTGGGGCATATTATAAAGGCGATTCTAAAAATAAAGTTTTACAAAGAATCTATGGAATTTGTTTTGAAAATGAAGAAGATTTAGAAAATCATTTAAAAGCTTTGGAAGAGGCTAAAGAAAGAGACCATCGTAAACTAGGTAAGGAATTAGGCATTTTTATGACTGATGATTTAGTTGGTAAAGGCCTTCCAATGTTTCTTCCAAACGGATATATAATTTGGGAAGAACTTGAAACTTATATTAAAAATAAAGAAAAAAAACTTGGTTATAAACACGTGAGAACTCCTTCCTTAGGGAATACTGACTTATATAAAATATCTGGTCACTGGGAACATTATAAAGATGATATGTTTCCTGCAATGAAAATCGATAATGAAGAATTTGTTTTAAGACCAATGAATTGTCCACATCATATGATGATATTTAAAAATTCTCTTCATTCATATAAAGATTTACCTATTAAAATAGGTGAAATTGCTCCTGATTTTAGATATGAAGCTTCAGGCGCTTTAAAAGGAATTGAGAGAACTAGACATTTTTGCCAAAATGATGCGCATCTATTTGTTACATTAGATCAAATTAAAGATGAATTTAAAGAAGTTGTCGATTTAATATTAGAAGTATATAATGATTTTAATATTACTAATTATCATTTTGAGCTTTCATTAAGAGATCCTTTGGATAAAGTAAAATATTATCCTGATGATAAAATGTGGGATGAAGCTGAAAATATGCTTCGTAAGGTTTTAAATGAAATCGGTATTGATTATGAAGAAAAAATAGGCGAAGCGGCATTTTATGGCCCAAAACTTGATGTTCAAGTTAAACCAGCAGTTGGTAATGAAATAACATTATCTACCTGTCAGTTAGATTTCTGCCTTCCTCAAAAATTTGAACTAACTTATATTGATTCTAACGGTGAAAAGCAAACACCAGTAGTTATTCATAGGGCTATTTTAGGCTCAATTGATAGATTTATTGCTTACTTAATTGAAGAAACTAAAGGAGCATTTCCGCTTTGGTTAGCGCCTGTGCAAATTAATATTATTCCAGTTAATAATGAATATCATTTAGAATATTCAGAAAACTTATATGAATTATTAAAAAGTCACGGCTTTAGAGTTAATCTAGATAGCCGTGATGAAAAATTAGGATATCGTATGCGTGAAAGTGTTACTAAAAAAATACCTTATGCCTTAATTATTGGCGATAAGGAAAGAGATTCAAGCTCCATTAGTTATCGTAAATATGGTACTAATGATACCGTAAATATTTCTAAAGAAGAATTCATTACTATGTTAAATAAGCAAATTGAGGATAAAAAATAGTTTTATTTAATCACTTTAGTAAAGAGGCTAAAGTAATTAATAAAAAAATAACGAGGATAAATCATTTTTATCCTTTTATTTTAGGCGATTTTCTGTTATAATTATCAGAGAAAACCTTTAGGAGGGGAGAAGTATGAGAGAATTTACAGAACAGGAGTTAGTAAGAAGAGAAAAGGTAAACACTTTAATCGAAAAAGGTATTAAACCATTTGGTGATAAAATTGATGTGACTTCAAATTCAAAAATTATTAAAGAACATCATTTAAATCAAACAAAGGAAGAACTAGGGGAGATTAAAGATGAAGTTATTGTTGCCGGCCGAATTATGACCAAAAGACGTAATGGTAAAGCAGGTTTTTTCCATATTCAAGATAGATATGGACAAATTCAAATATATATTAGACTAGATAACGTTGGTGAAGAAGCCTATGACTTATTTAAAGCTTCTGATATTGGAGATATAGTTGGAATTGAAGGATATGTATTTAAGACTAATACAGGTGAACTTTCAATTCACGCGACTAATTATATCCATATGGTTAAAGCTTTAAAACCACTTCCTGAAAAATTCCACGGACTTACTGATATTGAAGAAAGATTTAGAAGAAGATATGTCGATTTAATTATGAATGAAGAGGCAAGAAGAATAGCTTTTGCTCGCCCTAAAATTATTAGAACAATTCAAAATTATTTAGATAATTTAGGCTATGTTGAAGTAGAAACACCTATTTTAAATCCTATTTTAGGTGGGGCAGCGGCTAGGCCTTTTATTACCCATCATAATGCTTTAGATATGCCATTTTATTTAAGAATTGCTACTGAACTTCCACTTAAAAGATTATTAGTGGGTGGAATGGATGCAGTATATGAAATCGGTAGACTATTTAGAAATGAGGGAGTAGACCGTACACATAATCCAGAGTTTACTTCAATTGAACTTTATAAAGCCTATAGTGATATGTATGGAATGATGGATATTGCTGAGGGAATCTTTGGGGAAGTATGTCTAGCTATTAATGGTACTTATGATATTACTTACCGAGGTCAAGAGTTGAGTTTAAAACCACCATATAAAAGAGCCCATATGGTTGATTTAATTAAAGAAAAAACGGGCATTGATTTCTTTAAAGAAATGACGTTAGAAGAGGCTATAGAACTAGCTAAAGAACATCATATTGAAATAGAACCACATTTTAAATTTGGACATATTGTTAATGCTTTCTTTGAAGAATTTGTTGAAGATACCATAATTGAACCTACTTTTGTATATGGTCATCCAGTAGAAATTAGTCCATTAGCTAGAAAAAGTGAAGATCCAAGATTTACTGAGAGATTTGAACTATTTATAAATGGTATGGAATATGGTAATGCATTTACTGAATTAAATGATCCAATTGATCAGTATGAGAGATTTGAAAACCAACTTAAAGAAAAAGAACTTGGAAATGAAGAGGCCAATGAAATGGATTTGGATTTCGTTGAAGCTCTAGAGTATGGTATGCCACCTGCTGGTGGAATGGGAATTGGTATTGATAGATTAGTAATGCTTATAACGGGTGCAGATACGGTAAGAGAAGTAATTTTATTTCCGCATATGAAAAATAAAAATTAGAGGCTTTAAAAAGTCTCTTTTTATATATAATGAAATTATGTTTTAAAAAGGAAATGTAAACTGAAAAATGTAAACTTATCCCAAAATGTCCGAAAATGCTTGTAAAAACTTGGGGGGGGGG